>NZ_JBIRCY010000018.1:0-122549 GCF_044326205.1 Mesorhizobium sp. IMUNJ 23232 | reverse complement strand
ACCAATGCTATGATCCCTGCCGCCTGTGTTCGAAGGAGGGCGGCGTTGGACGAGAGTGGACCAATCGAGACTAACCGGGAGGCGCTGAAGCGCATCCTCGTGATGCTCGTCGGCATGGCCGAGATGGCCGGCGGTGGCGCCACCCTTCCCCGCCATCTCTACCGCGCCATCTTGCGGCTGCTGCGTCCGGCCGAATCCGCCGCGCGGCGCCTGATCATCGCGGTAGCGCGCGGCATCGTGGTGGTGCTGCCGCCGCTGCGTCCGCGAAAGCCGAAGCCGAAGATTTCCGACACGGTGGCCGCCATGCGCCGCCTCGGCCTCGCCGTCACCCTGTCGAAGCAAGACTTTGCCCGCTATGAAGCCGAGTGCAAAGCCGCCGAACGGCGCGCCGCCAGGCCCCGCGCAATCTGCCTGCCGCTGTTCGATCCGCCGAAATATCCGTTCCGCGTCCGCCGCCGCTATGTGCCGGGGCGCGGCGTGCCGCGCATCTCGGTTCCCGGCTTCAGCGAGCCGTCTCCGTTGCCGCGCCCTCCATCGCCCGACGATCCGATCGATGCGGCGCGGCTCGGCCTGCGGCTTCAGGCGCTTGGCGCGGCCCTCGACGACCTGCCAAAACAGGCCAAACGGTTCGCCCGCTGGAAGGCGCGCTGCGACGCGGCGGTTGCGGAGATGAGGCAAATCGGCAGCGCTGTGATCGTGCGCGGCAGGACGGCGCGCGGCACGGTCCGGTTCCAGCGGACACGGCCTTTGTGGCTGGGCCGGCCGCCCGGCGGCCGGCTGTCGCCCTACGACCCGGACGCCCGGCGCCGCAGCAACATCCGCGAGGTCGACGAGATTCTGGCGCATGCCCATGCGCTGGCCTTGGACGCGCTGGATCAGTCGCGCCCCGATACGTCGTGAGGGGTGGCGGGCCAGGCCGGCGCCTTCGAGAAGCAAGATATTCCGGCATGTTCAACGGCCAGACGGAAAAGAATCCGGGCGTGGCGATGATCCGTGCTGCCCGGCAGTGCCGTTTTCGTCGGTGGCGAAGCCGGCCGGACCGGCTCAGGCCCGGATCACGCCTTCCGGCAAGCTGCGAAGAAAGTCGATCATCGCCGCGTTCACCTCGTCCGGGCGCTCCTGCTGGGTCCAATGCCCGCAACCGGGCAGCATCAGTGTTTCGCTAAGCTGCGGGACGAAAATCTTGAGATTGGCCAGCAGCCGATCCATGCCGGGGAAACTGACCACAAGGTCGCGGTCCCCCGCCATATAGAGCGCGGGAACCTTGACCTGAGCGCCCGCCAAGGGCGCCATCAGCTCCCAGTTCCGGTCGATGTTGCGGTACCAGTTGAGACCACCGGCAAAGCCGGTGCGCCGGAACTCTCCGGCGTAGAAATCGACGTCGCTCTCGTCGAGCCAGCGCGGCAGGTTTTGTGGCGCTTTAAGGGCTTGCAGGAATCCGCCGCTGTGCGGGACCATGCCGATTGGGGCGCCAGCGCCAGCGCCCGGGGCGTCTCCCGATGCAGCATAAAGCATGGTGCGCAGCGTGGCCCGAGGGTCGCGTTCCAGTTCCGCCTCGGCAACACCGGGTTTTTGGAAATAGAGCTGGTAGAACTGGCTGTCCGCCGTTTTCGGCATGAGGCCGGTCGGGCGCTGACTGGCGCGCGGCCGGAACGGCACGCTAAGGCCGATGACGGCACGAAAACGGTCCGGCCGCAGCAGCGCCGCGTGCCAGGCGACAGGGGCGCCCCAGTCGTGGCCGGCGATGACCGCGGTGGGGGCCTGGAGGGCGTCGAGAAGGCCCACCATGTCGCCGACCAGATGAAAGAGCGTGTACTGGTCGATCGCCTCCGGCCGGTCGCTCTTGCCGTAGCCCCGCATGTCGGGGGCGACCGCGCGAAAGCCCGCCGCCGCGAGAGCGCCCAACTGATGGCGCCAGGAATACCAGGATTCGGGAAAGCCGTGGCACAGAAGCACCAGGGGGCCGTCTCCCTGCTCCGCGACGTTGAGGCGGATGCCGTTGGTCTCGATCATTCGCTGTGTCGGTTCGCTCACGGCTGCTTCCTGCGCTTGCGTTTCCACCTCCGATTAATGGCAGGCGGCGGTGGAGGCTGCAACGGCTGGGTTGAACGACCGAATGCGAAGTTCCGGAGGAATGGTTGCCTGTGTCAGGAACGGCTGCGGCAACCAATGTCCGACATGAATCAGTACCTCACGCGCGAATACCGCAAACAGCCGCAACGGGGCCGCGAGTGAAAACTCCAAGCGAAACGCTGCTGCATCAACAGACCATTAACCTGCGGTTGTGTTGGCGTGCCCCCGTCGCCGCGCTTCGTGTAATATCTGCCACGATGCCACTGGAGGGAGGTCCATGAAGAGATTTTTGGTCGCCGTCGCGTTGTTGCTGCCGGCGCTCAGCGGTGCGGCCAGCGCCGGCCCGGCCATGGCGCCCGCTCCGGCGGCCGGAGAGTCCCTCGTCGTACAGGTTCGTGGCTGCCACGCCGATGTCCGCCGTCACTATGTGCCCGAGTATGGGCGCGCGGTCTGGCACTACCACAACCGCCGCTGCGTGCCGATCCGCGCCGGCGGTGAGCCGATCATCCGAGACTGCCACCGCGACGTGCGCCTGCACCGTATTCGCGGCGTGCTCGTCTGGCATCGCCATGTCGGTCCGAGCTGCGCGGTACGCGTCGTCAGCCGCAGCAACTGAGTTCGATACGAAAAGGGCGTGGCGGGCATCGTTCCGCCGCGCCGGCCCGCCGGCCTGTCGACGCCGATCAGCAGGGCTCGTCGCTGACGATCCGGTAGCGGGCGGATTCGGCCTCGCAGGCATTGGGGAAGGTGCGGACATTGCCGCCGCGCCGTGCACAGACGGGCTTGTATTCGCGCGTACAGAAGCGAGGCTCTTCGCCACCGCCACCGCCACCGCCACCGCCACCGCCACCGCCACCGCCACCGCCACCGCCACCGCCACCGCGACGGCATTCCCCGCGATCGATCACGCGGTAGCCGGCGGTTTCGGCGACGCAGGCGTTGGAAAAAGTCTGGCGGTCGCCGCCGCGGCGGGCGCAGACCGGATCGTATTCGCGGGTGCAGGCGCGGGGCTGGTCGGGGCGATCGTCATCGCGGCGGCATTCGCCGCGTCGCACGATGCGGAAGCCGGCGTTGTCGGCCATGCAGGCATTGGCGAACGTCCGCAGGTCGCCGCCGCGCCGGCCGCAGACGGGATCATATTCGCGGGTGCAGAAGCCGCCATCAGGAATAGGCCGGGGGCGGGGGCCTGGGCGGTCCTCGTCGACGACGACGGTGCAGGCGGCCAGCACGACAAGGGCAAGGCTGACTATGGCGTCGCGCAGTTCGATCCTCGACAGCAGACGCATCGATGTCCCTCCTCGTCGCCGGAACGGCCGGCCCGACGGGCGGATGATCGTGATTCCGCGGGCGAATGCAATCCCCATACGGACCCGGCAACCTGGCGGAAGGGTTCATACGAGTACCGTTGCGACTGTTCGGCCCGCTTTGTCCCGCAAGTCTTTGCTGCGACTGGCCTTGCGCCTTGCGGATGAAACATTTCCATGCGATACATTTTGTGTTCGGGCATTTGCTACCCGGAGACTGGACCCGTTTTTGGACGAAACCTTTCCCCGATATCGTGAATATCTGACGGCCCCACATTGGCGGGGGGCATATCGCGCATCGCGCACGGTCGCCAAGTCTATGCCGCTGTCCGGCTTCCCCGGTACTACCGCCGAGCAGCGGGCAAACCGCAACGGGTGAAGGAGCTTTCCCCCATGTCCCAGACGGGAACCGTCAAGTTCTTCAACGCTACCAAAGGTTTCGGCTTCATCACGCCGGACGGCGGCGCCAAGGACGTCTTCGTGCATATCTCGGCGATCGAGAAGTCCGGCCTGCGCACGCTGGTCGATGGCCAGAAGGTGTCCTTCGACGTCGAGCCGGATCGTATGGGCAAAGGGCCGAAGGCGGTCAACCTGCGCGCATCCTGAGACCGCGCCTGTCCTGAAGTGGCCCAACGACAAGCGCGGCGTGGCGGTTTGACCGCCGCGCCGATTTTGTATTTGAAGCGTTGCTGCGGTGCATAAACCGGTCCCTCCGGCTCATCCGGCCGCTGTATTCTTGGTTTTCCTGGAAACTTCGTCGCGCAACGATGCGGGCGGGGAAAACTTTCGCTTGCCCCTTGCTTGAAAATGAAGGACTAATCTCGAACTCGGGCATTTTTGCGGGCCCGGAGACGGGAATGGCATGCGGCGGTTGCTTGCGGAAAGCGCCGACGAAGCGCGGCAGCAAACAATAGAGGGCATGGGAACAGCCCCGTCGCGACCAGGCAATTTCTTCTCCTTGCCGAATGACCGGGCGCCGTGCGGGCGAGAATCCCGTCGGCCTGGTGGTTGATGGGGTCACAAGGAGTTACCTATGCCGCAGCACGGCACCGTCAAATTCTTCAACCATGCAAAGGGCTTCGGTTTCATTACGCCCGATGATGGCGCCAAGGACGTATTCGTCCATATATCTGCGGTCCAGGCTTCCGGGCTTCCGGGTCTTGAAGACGGCCAGAAGGTGAGCTTCGACACCGAGCCGGACAAGCGCGGCAAGGGACCCAAGGCGGTCAACCTCACCATCGGCTGACGAACGACGGCCTGCCGCGCCGCGCGACCGCCGCGACGTTTTGCGGATCTTCGCGCGTGCAAGAGGACCGGCGATACTGGTTTGGCTGCAGGGTTTGGCCATCATTCCGCCCGATGGTTCGTTCAGCTTGCGTTCAGGCGTGCCTGCTTATGGTTTCCACCCGACATAAGACGGCGCTCGTTTGCCGCCGGTCGAAGGAGATCGAAATGAACCGTTTGCTCAAATCCGCCGTGCTCGGCCTCGCCGTCACCGCCACCACGCTCTCCGCCCTGCCGGCCGCGCAGGCCGGCGACGGCTGGCGGCGCCACAACTACAACCACTATCATGGCAATTCGGACGGCGACCTCGTTGCCGCGGGCGTGCTCGGCCTGGCGGTCGGCGCGCTCGCCGCCGGTGTCGCGACCGCCCCCGCGCCGGAATATTACGAGCCGGAACCGGTTTATGGCGAACCGATCTATCGTGAGCCTGTGCGCGTCTATCGCGAGCGCCCGGTGCCCGTCCGCCGCTACTATGTGGAAGAGCCGCGAGTGGTCTATGCGACCGGCGCGCTCGAGCCGTGGTCGCCGGAATGGTACGACTATTGCGAAAACCGCTACCGCTCGTTCAACCCGCGCACCGGCACCTTCACCGGTTATGACGGCCAGCGGTACTTCTGCCAGGCCAATTGATCGCCTGATCGCCCGCCCGGATTGTCGAAGAAATGCGGCGTCGCCGAAGGGCGGCGCCTTTTTGTGTTTGTCGCGCGTCTCGCGTCCGTAGGAGGTAGCCTCCGCCCGACAGTATTATGTCAGTTGCAATCCACGCCCTGCTACCCCACCGCGCCTGCGTCGGCTAAGCTCGATCGAGTTTCAAGCCGACGCTGAAAAATGATTGTCCAGGCCTGCATCAACGGCGCACGCTCAGCCAGCTTCCACCCGGCGCTGCCGCTGACGGCGGAAGCAATGGCACGGGACGCCGCCGCCTGCGTCGCGGCCGGAGCGGCCGAGTTGCACATCCATCCACGTGGGCCGGACGGACGGGAAAGCCTTGGGGCGATCGACCTCACGATCCCGTTGGTCCGGCGTGCGTGTCCGGGCACGCTGGTCGGCGTTTCCACCGGCGCCTGGATCGAGAACGACGAAGCGCGCACGCGCTCGCTTATCGACGGTTGGACCGAATTGCCGGATTACGCCTCGGTGAACCTTTCGGAGCACGATGCGCCAGCGGTGATGCAGCGGTTGCGGGCACGCGGCGTCGGCATCGAGGCCGGGCTCGCATCGGTGGCGGATGCCGAGCGTTTGGCCGGGTTGAAAGACGGCGGCAGGATTTTCCGCATCCTCATCGAGATATCCGAACAGGATTTTTCCGAGGCCAGGGAGGTCGCCGAGGGTATCCATACGGTGCTGGAGCGGGCCGGTCTGCGCAAGCCGATCCTGCTACACGGCGCGGACGCCACCGTCTGGCCCTTCGTGGAACTTGCAGAGGAGCGGCGTTGGTCGACGCGGGTGGGACTGGAGGATGGCCGCACGCTGCCGGACGGAAGCATCGCATCGGGAAATGCGGCGCTGGTTGCGGCGGCGGTCGGGATATTTCGCTCGGGTAGGGCAGTAGGCAGTAGGCAGTAGGCAGTAGGCAGTAGGCAGTAGGCAGTAGGCAGTAGGCAGTAGGCAGTAGGCAGTAGGCAGTAGGTCTATTGCTCTGTGCGCTCCTAAAAAAGCAATCGGCGACATGTTGATCGGCCCAGAAAAAGCCGCGCTTCCTCCTACTGCCTACTGCCTACTGCCTACTGCCCCACCAAGAACGGATTGCTCCGCCGTTCCTCGCCGAAACGCCCGCCGGGGCCGTGGCCGCAGATGAAACCGATGTCGTCGCCGAGCGGCAGCAGCTTGTTCTTGATCGAGGCGATCAGCATGGCATGGTTGCCGCCCGGCAGGTCGGTGCGGCCAACGGACCCGTGGAACAGCACGTCGCCGACATGCGCGAATTTCGCGGCGCGGTCGAAATAGACGACGTGACCCGGGGCGTGGCCCGGACAATGCAGCACCTCGAAAACATGCTCGCCGAAGGAAACCGTCTCCCCCTCAGTCAGATAACGGTCCGGCACACAGTTGCGTACGCCGCCCGACAGTCCGAAGCGGACCGCCTGTTTCTCCAGATTGGAAAGCAGCGACCGATCTGCCTCGTGCGGTCCGATAATCTCGACGCCGAGCGCGTCCTTCAGATCCATGGCCCCGCCGGCATGGTCGATATGGCCATGGGTGATCCAGATCGCCTTGATGTCGAAGCCATTGTCGCGGACGGCCGCGAGGATGCGGTCGACATCCCCGCCCGGATCGACGACCACGCCTTCCTTGGTTTCGTCGTCGAAGAGGATCGTGCAGTTCTGCGCGAAAGGGGTGACGGGAACGATCCCGGCGTTCAGATTGCCCATGCTGCTCCTCGCATGCCGAACCGATTTGGCTCGACCGTTCCTATGCAACGGAGCGGGGCGAATGGAAAGCGTCGCAGGAAGGCTTGCGCACGGAACCCGCGCCAACTTTCGTTCAAGACAAGAAACTCTCCGAAGTCGGCGGCCTCGGCGGGCAGTCTGCCGTGAGATGGGCAAGGCGCGGGCGCCTTGCCCTGGCAAGGATTGTAACCTCAAGCCTTGTTCATCGACTTCATCACCATGCCGACAATCGCCGTCAGCACGCCGCCGCCGACGAGGCCGCCAACCCCATCGCCGAGCACACCCGACATCGCGCCCTGCACCGCCGGATCGCTCAGCACGTTGGTCAGGATCTGGCCGCCGGCGACGCCGCCGATCACGCCGGAGATGACCTTGGTCACCGCGCTCATCGCGGCCTGTTTCATCGCCGCGCTGACGCCGAGCCCGCCGATCGCGCCGGTGACTGCCTGGATGATGATAGGGAGAAGTGCTTCCATGTCCAATTCCCTCCTCGGACCTCCGGCATGTGCCGGCAACCAAAGACAGACATCGGAAAAATGTCGCAGTCAATTCGATTGTTGAAAATGCGACGTGGACGGCGGCTGCCGTCCACTGGTTTTCTTGTCAAAATTGTGTCGCAGGGTCGATTTCGGCCCTGCGAATCACTCCGCCGCGATCGCCCGCTTTGGTTGAACCTCGGCCGTGTAGTCGTTCATCAGCGTCCGGGTGATCTCGCCCGGCTGGAAATTATAGGGGCCGATTTCGGCAATCGGCGTAACCTCGGCGGCTGAGCCGGTAAGGAAGCACTGCTCGAAGCCGTCCAGTTCTTCGGGCTTGATATGGCGCTCAATGACCTCGAAACCGCGGCGATGGGCCAGTTCGATCACCGTCTGGCGGGTGATGCCGTTCAGGAAGCAGTCGGGCAGCGGCGTGTGGATTTTGCCGTCCTTGATGAAGAAAAGGTTGGCGCCGGTGGCTTCGGCCACATAGCCGCGCCAATCGAACATCATGGCGTCGGCATAACCCTTGGCCTCGGCCGCGTGCTTGGACAGCGTACAGATCATGTAGAGGCCCGCGGCCTTCGCCTTCGACGGGATGGTGCGCGGGTCAGGGCGGCGCCATTCGGCGACGTCGAGGCGGATGCCCTTCATCTTCTGCGCCGGGTCGAAGTAGCTCGGCCATTGCCAGATGGCGACAGCGCAATTGATCTTGTTGTTCTGCGCCGAGACGCCCATCTGCTCGCTGCCGCGCCAGGCGATCGGCCGGACATAGGCATCGGTGAAACCCTGCTTCTTCAACAACTCGCGGCAGGCGTCGTCGATCTCGGCGACGCCGTAGGGAATGGTGAAGCCCAGGATGCGCGCCGATTCATGCAGGCGCTCGGTGTGCTGGGTCAGCTTGAAGATCTCGCCGCCATAGGCGCGCTCGCCTTCGAACACGGCGCTCGCATAGTGCAGACCGTGGGTCAGCACATGGATCTTGGCGTCCGCCCATTTGACGAATTCGCCATTCATCCAGATAAAGCCGTCCAGTTGATCGAAAGGAACGGATGCCATTTCTGCCTCCCTCGGACCGGAGCCCGTGTTGTTTTCTTCAGGATCGACGCCTTCGCGGCAGTCACCCTTGAGTGGAAAGACTATGCCTATGGGTCCGCCGAGGCAAACTCACGAAGCGTCGGAAATTTCGGCGCCGGCTTTCCTTTTCGTTCGCAATCGAGCGAAAAGCTTGCCAAAAATTACCAGCAGCCAAAAAATATGTCAATAAGGCTGACATAAATTTCCGATCGAATCAGGATGCGCATGCCAGATCGAACCCAACCCGCCGTCAAACCGATCCGCACGCCGCTTTCCGGCGAGGACGGTATCGACCTGTCCATCATTGAGCTTTTCTTCTTCGCCTACCGCGACTTCACGTCCGATCCCGACCAGATCCTGGAGACCTACGGTTTCGGCCGGGCGCATCACCGGGTGCTGCATTTCGTCAACCGCAAGCCGGGGCTTACGGTCGCCGAATTGCTCGACGTGCTGCAGATCACCAAGCAGAGTCTTGCGCGGGTACTCAAGCAGTTGATCGATACCGGCCATATCCTCCAGGTGCCGGGACCGCGCGACCGCAGGCAGCGCGAACTCTATCCGACCCCGAAGGGAAGGCAGCTCGCACTGGACCTGGCGCGGCCACAGTCGCGCCGCATCGATGCCGCATTGAAGGCGATCAGCGCGGGCGAGCGGCAGACGGTCGAGGGCTTTTTGAAGGCCATGGTCAACGCCGAACTCCGGCCGCAGATCGACCAGTTGGCGATACGGCGAAAAGACAACAACGAGGGCTGAGATGGCCGATATTCCTTCCTCACCGGATGACGACGCGCCGCACCTCCTGGTGGTCGACGACGACACCCGCATCCGCAACCTGCTGAAGCAATACCTCACCGAGAACGGTTTTCGCATCACGGTCGCAGGCAATGCAGAGGAGGCGCGGCGGCAGTTGCGGGGGCTCGATTTCGACCTGCTCATCCTCGACGTGATGATGCCCGGGGAGACCGGCGTCGACCTGACCAGGTCGCTGCGGGCCGAGAAGTCGGTGCCGATCCTGATGCTGACGGCACTGTCGGAGACCGACAGCCGCATCGCCGGACTGGAAGCCGGCGCCGACGATTATCTGCCCAAACCGTTCGATCCGCGCGAGCTGATCCTGCGCATCAACAACATCCTGCGCCGCGGCGGCCCTTCGGCGACGCCAAAGGTCGAGCAACTGGTGTTCGGGCCTTACACCTTCCAGATCGCCCGGCGCGAGCTCAAGAAGGGCGGCGAGCCGCTCAAGCTCACCGACCGCGAGCAGGAGATTCTGGCGATCTTCGCGGCGCGCGCCGGCGAGACCATCCCCCGCCACGAACTTGTCGCTGGCGAATCCGAAGTCAGTGAACGCACCATCGACGTGCAGATCAACCGGCTGCGCCGCAAGATCGAGCGCGACCCGGCAAATCCCGTCTGGCTGCAGACGGTGCGCGGCGTCGGCTACCGGCTGAGCGTCGAATAGGCTCGACCGGCATCGCAAGCCGCGCCATTAAGCATTTGTTTGAACCCACCAATCAGTCTTGCGGCGCGGCAGGTCGTGATTCGCCGCGCGTAGGGGAGTGGGGACTATTCATGCATGATCAATCGGCGCGGCTGTTCGGCTTTCCGATCGACCGGCGCGCGGCGCTGGTGCGGCGCACGGCGGCGGAACTGTCGGGGCTGAACGGCGAGGCCGCCAACGGCTACTGGCGCACGACGGCGCGCAAGCTGCTGCAGGAACTCATCGAGCAGGGCCGCGACATGGAAACCGCGCGCGGCGAAGTGCTGCGCTTCTTCGAGGCGGTACAGGCGGAATTCCGCAAGGAGACGGCGGAGCGGCGGTCGATCGTGACGGCGTGAAATCGGCGATGCCGCCACTTCGACGCATGGCGGTTCCCTCCCGTTGCCATCCGCACTAAAATAGACGCGGGCCGGCAACTAGCCGGCGCGCGGAAACAGGACGATGGCGACTTCGGAAGCTCAACGGACGGCATTTGCAGGCTGGCGCCTGCATGTCGGGCGCGTCTATAGCCGCGCGCGCTACCATTGGGAATGCCTGGTCTGGCGGCCGATCTCGCGTTACCTGCCGAAACGTCTCTATTCGCGTTCGCTGATCATCGTCGTCGCGCCGATGATCATATTGCAGTCGGTGGTCACGCTCGTCTTCATGGAGCGCCACTGGCAGATGGTGACGCAGCGCCTGTCGACGGCGGTGGTGCGCGATATCGCGGCGATCATCGACCTGGCCGAGACATTTCCGCAAACCGGCGGCGACTACTCGCAGCTCTCCCGCATCGCGCAGGACCGGCTGGACATGAAGATCGACATATTGCCGCCGGAACCACTGCCGCCGCCGGGGCCGAAGCCGTTCTTCTCGATCCTCGACCAGGCGCTTTCGGAGGAGATCAGAAGCCAGATCAGACGGCCTTTCTGGATCGACACGGTGGGCGATTCAAAGATCGTCGAAGTGCGTATCCAGCTCGAGCACAATGTGTTGCGCGTCTTCGTGCGCCGCAACCAGGCCTACGCGTCCAATTCGCATATCTTCCTGGTCTGGATGGTCGGCACGTCGCTGCTGCTGCTCGGCATCGCGATTCCATTCCTGCGCAACCAGATCAAGCCAATCACGAAACTCGCCGAGGCCGCGGAAAGCTTTGGCAAGGGGCGGCCGCTGCCGTCGGATTTCCGCCCGCGCGGCGCGGAGGAGGTGCGGCGGGCCGGCTACGCCTTCATCCAGATGCGCGAGCGCATCGAGCGGCAGATCGAGCAGCGCACCGCCATGCTGACCGGCGTCAGCCACGACCTCCGGACCATTCTGACGCGCTTCAAGCTGCAACTGGCGCTGAGCGGCTCGAAGCCGGACGTCGAGGCGCTGAACCAGGACGTCAACGACATGCAGGCGATGCTCGAAGGCTATCTCTCCTTCGCGCGCGGCGAGGCGCTGGAGGATCCCGGCCGCTTCGACCTTGCCGCCTATTTCGACAAGCTCGGCGACGAGGCGAAGCTGCGCAAGCGCAAGCTGACGACGACGCTGGCAGGCGCGACCGACATCCATGTGCGGCCCAACGCCTTCGGCCGGCTGCTCTCCAACCTGACCGGCAACGCCTTCCGCTACGCCAGGAACATCGACGTCAAGTCGACGCATACGCGCGGCACGCTGCGGGTCGTCATCGACGACGACGGCCCGGGCATCCCCGCCGACAAGCGGGAGGAGGTATTCAAGCCTTTCGTGCGGCTGGACAACGCCCGCAACCTCGACTCCAGCGGCACCGGTCTCGGCCTGTCGATCGCCCGCGACATCGCGCGCAGCCACGGCGGCGACATCTGGCTGGAGGACAGCCCGCTTGGCGGACTGCGGGTTATCTTGAGGGTGCCGGCGTAGGTTGACGAACTGATTGAAAAGGCCCGTCGCGCAGTTTCTTGCGCGTTCTGTCATTGATCGATTGCACTTCAGCCGAGCCGCAGAGCCTAGTTTGCTTATCAGGCTGGAGTGACTGTCAGCTTGAACCCCAGCGCCCTGGTCACTCCCGCAAGCGTGGATAATCTAGGGTCGCCGTTCTCATTCAGCGCCTTGTACAGCGCTTCGCGCGTAACTCCAGCCTCTTTGGCGATAGAGGTCATGCCTCGCGCTCTTGCAACATTGCCGAGCGCCTTGGTGATCACAGCAGGATCGCCATCCTCGAAAGCAGCCTCGACGTAAGCAAGGATCGCCTCTTCGTTGTTGAGAAATTCGGTGGCATCCCATTTGGTTGTTTCGAGCGGCATCTAGATCTCCTTTGCAATGGTGATGGCTCTGTCGACAGGGCGGGACACGAAATATCTCCTATGTGAGGCAGCGGCCTGCAAAACACGCCAACATAGATCAGTTTCTGCTGTCCGGCGCGCAAATCCAGCAAGTCATCGGAGCGTCAAGCTTCTACGTCATCCGGCTGTCATCGAATCCGCACATATGGCCGGTATGCGATTGCATGCTGCGCACGATGCCAACGCCGGGACGGAGCCGATGGAAGACGCCGTTTCCGGTGCCTATGGCTTCAGCCGTATCCTGATCGTCACCGATGCCTGGCATCCGCAGGTCAACGGCGTGGTGCGCACGTTGCAGCATCTTGCTGACAATCTCGCGGCGACCGGCAACACCGTCGAGTTCCTGACGCCTCAGGAATTCCGTACCATCCCGATGCCGTCCTACCCCGACATCAGGCTGGCGCTTGCCACGCCCGGCAAGGTCGGCAGGCGCATCGAGGCGTTCAGGCCCGACCACATCCATATCGCCACAGAAGGCCCGCTAGGCATTCTCGCCCGGCGGCACTGTCTCAAGCGCGGCTACATCTTCACCACCAGCTATCACACGCGCTTCCCCGAATATGTGCGCGCACGCGTGCCGATCCCGGAAAGCTGGATCTACCGGCGGCTGCGGCGTTTTCACAATTCCGGGGCAGGCACGCTGGCGGCGACGCCTTCGCTGGCGAAGGAACTGACCGAACGCGGTTTCGAGCATGTGCGGCTGTGGACGCGCGGCGTCGATACTGACTTCTACCGGCCGGACCGCAAGCCGGTGCTCGACCTGCCGCGGCCGATCTTCCTTTCCGTCGGGCGGGTCGCCGTGGAGAAGAACCTGCCGGCCTTCCTCGACCTCGACCTGCCCGGCAGCAAGGTCGTGGTCGGCGACGGGCCGGCGCTGGCTTCACTGCGGGAGCGGTATCCCAGCGCGCATTTCCTCGGCATGCATACCGGCAATGCGCTGGCCCACATCTACGTCTCCTGCGACGTGTTCGTGTTCCCCAGCCGCACCGACACGTTCGGCATCGTGCTTTTGGAAGCGCTGGCCAGCGGCCTGCCGGTCGCCGCCTACAATGTCACCGGGCCGGCCGACGTCTTCGCCGACGGTGTCGGCGGCGTGCTATCCGACGATCTGCGCGAGGCGGCGCTCGCGGCACTCGCGGTCGACCGCGAGACGGCTCGGCGCAAGGCGACGACCTATAGCTGGGCGGCCTGCGCGGCGCTGTTCATGCGGCATGTGCGCGCCGCGCATGTCGAGCAGCCGGCGGTGCTGCCCGCCGGCGAGGCGGCGCCTTCCTACTGAGCCGTTGCGGGCGCCGCGGCTGGCGCCGGCGCTTTGGCCTTTCCCATGCGCGATAGAACATAGGCGACGCCGAGCGTGATCGCCACCAGTCCGATCGACAGCAACGGCCTGTACCAGAACCAGGCGACCGCGATCGTCGTCACGCCGACCAGCAAGGCGGCGACGAAAGCAAGTACGCCGGCACCCAGCCGCACGATGCTGCCGAGGAAGGGGATGACGTCGGCTATGACGCCGAGCGGCCCGAGCAGTAGCGCGAAGCCGATGAATATCACGACAAGGCCGACGGCGCGCAGGATCCAGGTGAGTATCGTGTTTTCCGTGACCGCCTCGGCGAACATCTTTTCAGCCGGCACGAGGCCGCTGTCGACCATCAGCAGGTCGTAGCCGGCCTTCGTCGTATAGGGCTCGAACCGGCTGCCAGTCTGTTTGCCGATGATGCTCATATCGCCGGCGGGCACGATTGTGTAGCTGATGCGATAGTCGCCGACCGCGGGCGAGGCAGGGTTTGGGCCGAGATAGATCTCTCCACCGGCAATGCTGACTTTCGTGGTGCCCGAAAAAGCGTCGCGCACCGCGCCGAGCTGGCCGGACGTAAGCGCCAGCCGCTCGTCGCCGCCGACGAGGTCGATCACCGGCTGGTCGAGGGTGAAGGCGCCGAGCGCGGCCCGCGGCACCTGATAGCGCTGGTCGCGGATTTCCATCGATGGATTGGAATGGCCGGAAGGTTGCTTGAAGTCCGACGAGTCGATCGGTCGGTCCGACCAGTCCTTCGAGTAGGTGTAGGTGGTGACCGTCTCCTCGCCGCCGCCCAGCTTGGTCTTCGTCTCGGATTTGGAATCCTGCTTCCACTGGTACATTTCGACGGAGCGCTCGAGCCGCAGGCCGGGCGCGGAAATGCCGAAGTCGGGATCGGCCGGCGTCGAATCCGTCGTGACCTTGCCGCCGACATGCACGAGCTTGCCGTCATTGCCCGGATCAACGGCATCGGGCCGGATCGACACCACGACGCCCGCGCCCTCGGCAAGCGCCTTTGCCGTGGTCACTGCACGCCCCTCGTTCCAGAACAACAGGATGACCATGCCGATGACCAGCAGCAGGCCGATCAGCACGCCGCCGATCGAGCGGCCGATGCGGCCGAACCATGAGGTTGACGTCACTTCCCGGAACGAATCGCTCATACTTGCCCCCAAGCGCGATCTTTTCGTGCATATCGGGCATTTTTAGCCGCGAAGCAATGCGCATGCGGGCGTCCGTTACCAACTGCGTGGGTGGGGCGCCTCGGTGCGGCGGCGTGTCAAAACACCTATCCCGCGGCAAGCCAGGTGCGAACCATCGCCTCCTCCTCGTCCAGCCCTTCCGGCACCTTGCGCCGGGACCGGCGGGCCTGCGCCAGTTCTCCGGCCAGCCGTCCTTCCTCCCAACTGGCCAGCACACGCGGATGGATGTAACAGGCGCGGCAGACGGCGCGGGTATTGCCCAGCCTTGCCGCGACCAGGTCGATCACGCTGTTCATGATGCGCTTGCGGGTCGCCTCGGCTTCCGGCACCGGCGTCTCCGCAAACAGCGAGGCGGCATGGATCGTGCCGCCCCAGGTGCGGAAATGCTTTGACGTGAAATCCTGGCCGCAGGCTTGGCGGATGTAGCCGTTGATGTCCTGCGAGCCGAGCTTTCGGCGTTCGCCGTCGGCGTCGACATATTGGAACAGTTGCTGGCCCGGCAGTTCCTGGACGAGCCGGATGATCTTCGCCATGCGGCGGTCGACCAACTGGATGCGCCACTCCTTGTTCGATTTGCCCTTGAAGGCGAAGCGCAGGCGCGAGCCTTCGACGGCCACATGCCGGTTCTTCAGCGTGGTCAGGCCAAAGCTCTTGTTGTCGCGCGCATAGGCGGCGTTGCCGACCCGGATCATGGTGTTGTCGAGCAGCCAGACAATCGAGGCGACGACTTTTTCGCGCGGCAGATTGTGGCGGCGCAGATCGGTATCGACCTGAGCGCGCAGTTCCGGCAAAGCGTCCGCGAAGGCCGCAAGGCTCGAGAATTTCGCCTCGTCGCGGCAGAGCGACCAGCGTTCGTGATAGCGGTATTGCTTGCGGCCCCTTGCATCGCGGCCGGTCGCCTGGATATGGCCTTTTTCGCGGGGAGAGATCCAGACGTCGGTCCACGCCGGCGGGATCGCCAGATATCTAATGCGGTCGAGGGTTTTCGCGTCGGAAACGGTCTTGCCGCTGGCGTCCCGGTAGGAAAATCCCTTGCCGGACTTGCGCCGCCGGATGCCTGGTTCCTCGTCGCTGACATAGCTCAGCGATGCGTCCTCTGCTGCTGCCGCCGGTTCCGGACGCGACGGACCTTCCCTCTTCAACATGGTTGCTTCCTGCGTTGCCTTCGGTGGACAACAAATCGCCTGGTGCGGGAGTGGTTCCGCGGAACCGGCGGGCGGCGATCTCGCCTGTCGTTCAGCACGGACGCATCCGATCGGTCGGGGGTTTCGTATCGTCTCTGAAGATTTTTCTGGAGGCTTCATGTCCAAGGCCGACGAAGACGAGATCGACCTGATTTGCCCGCAAGTGGTGGCCGACAATGCCGCGCGCGGTCTCGCCTACCGCGAAAAATTCGGTAGGGGCGGCACCGAGATCGGCGTCGGTCGGGCGAAGGAGCTGGTTGCCCGCCGGCCGCTGGCGCCGTCGGTCATTCGCCGCATGGTCAGCTATTTCGCTCGCCACGAGGTCGACAAGCGGGCGAGGAATTTCGGCAACGACGCCAATCCGTCGGCCGGCTACGTCGCCTGGCTGCTGTGGGGCGGCGACGAGGGCAGGGCATGGGCGATCGAACTCAAGAAGCGGATCGGCAACGCACCGGATATTTGAGCGAAGGCGGCAATCGCGGTGTCCCGCCGAAAGGCCGTCCAAAAGGCGTGATTCAGAACAGCCGGCCGCCGTCCGGCACTTTCCGTTCGATCGCGCCGAGCACCACCGCGCCTTCCTCGTCAGGAAAGCCCAGCGTCAGCACTTCCGACATGAACTTTCCGATCTGGCGCGGCGGGAAGTTCACCACGGCAAAGACTTGCCTGCCGACGAGCGTCTCGGGCGCATAATATTTGGTGATCTGCGCCGACGAACGCTTCACGCCGATCGCCGGCCCGAAATCGATCTTCAGCTTGATCGCCGGTTTTCGCGCTTCCGGATAGGGCTCGGCCTCGACGATGGTGCCGGCGCGGATGTCGACCTTGTCGAAATCGGCGAAGGTGATTTCCGGCCTGACCGGCCCCGACTCATGCATGTCTCAGGCGTTGCCCTGCGTCTCGAACAGCACGCCGGCGAGCGCGTCCCTGGCCGAGGTTCCCGACCAGACGACGAACTGGAACGCCTGGAAATAACATTCGCAGGCTTCCAGCGCGCTGGAGAGCAGCACCTCGACCTGCTGGCTGGAGGGCTCGACACCGCCAGCCAGCAGCAGCGATTGGCGGAACATGATCGCGCCTTCCTGCTCCCACAGGTCGAAATGGCCGAACAGCAGTTGCTCGTTGATCAGCGACAGCAGCCGCATAACCTCCAGCGTGCGCGCTTCCGGAACCTTGATGTCGAAGGCGCAGGCGAGATGAAGCGCCTCGAAATCCTCCATCCACGAGAAGGAGACGTGATAGTCGGTCCAACTGCCGACGACCGAGATGGCGATCTCGTCGTCGCCGGTGCGCTCGAACGCCCAGTCGTTGTTATGCGCGACTTGTTCGATGACATCGACGGGGTGGATATCACGTCCGACGTCGAGTTCGACCAGTTCCATAAGGCTAATCCTGTCGTTCCCCGTGCGCCGGAAGTCCGGCAACGGCTGGATGCGGGCACGTCCGTCGCAGATCGGACCAACAAGAAACGCTGGCGTAACCGATACTGCGCCGGGCTCATCTGCCGGCGCATGATCCCGCCCCGAATCATGCAACAAATTCAGTGTATTGATCGGGAGTCGCGTGACCAGTCCCTTTTTATCGGGAGGGCCGCCGGCCTGTGGAAAGCAGTTGCGAAAAAGATTCACGCAATCCGCATAAGCGATTCAGGGGAAAGCGCTTTTTCGACGAGTCGGCTGTGGAAAATTTTAACGAATTATTTTTGGGGATCAGTCTTGGCGGTGCGTCTGGTCCTGCCTTTCGGCTCCTCCAGTGGCTCCTCGCCAGGAATCTTGCCGGCATCCGCCTCCAGAACAGCCAGCCTTGCCTCCAGCGCGTCGATGCGGGCCGTAAGCTTCTTGTTCTCGGCGCGCGCCTTCACCGCCATGTCGCGCGCCGCCTCGAACTCCTCGCGCTGGACGACGTCCATCGTGTTGAGGATCTTCTCGGCCTGGCCCCTGAAGGCGGTCTCGACCTCGCGTCGCACACCCTGGGCAGCGCCGGCGGCGTCGGTCATCAGCTTGGCGAACTCGTCGAGAATGCGGTTCGGTCCGGTCGACATGGCGAAAAGCCTCCGTTTCCTTCGACGTAATGACGCATAGTCGTGAATGCAAGATTGCTACGCCAGTGTAGCACAAGCTCCAACCGCGCAAAAAACGAGCTCAGGCTCGCGTTTTCTGCCCTGCATTTCGGTTTTTCGAGCTGCAGCGGCTGTCGGCTGCTGCTCAGATTTCAGAAGATCGAAAGTTTCGCGCCTCACATCCAGTCGAGGTTGATGTTGGTGATGTTATCTGCCCGGATCCGGTTGCGTATGGCTTCGATCCTGCTGGCCAGTTCCGGCGAGAAGCGTTCATGCGTCTCGACGAAGATCTGGCCTATGCGCTTGTGAAGCCCGGCATCCAGCAGGGCCTCCAGAAGTTCGGCTTCCGCACCCTCGATGTCGAGCTTGAGCAGCGCCACGGGTTCACCGAGGCCGGCGATGAAGGCAGGCAGGTCGATCACGTCAATCTCGGCCACGGCCCCATCCGAGTGGGCATCCTTCTTGACCAGGGACGATCCTTCCGTCTGCGTTATGTCTCCGCCAGCGCCGGGCCGCTGGTAGAACATCGCCTTCCTGCTGCTGGCGCCAACGGCCTTTTCGATGATGGTCACGCCCGGATCGTTGCCGAAGCGGGACCTGAGCCTCTCGATGGCAATCGAGTCCGGCTCGAAGGCTATGACGCGGAGCCCTTTGCGCCGCATCAAATCGGTGACGTCGCCGACATTCGCCCCACAATCAATGCAAACCGACCCTTTCGGCAATGACCAGAGGCATTGGCGGAATTGGTAGATCGCGCCGCGCCTCTTGGAGTGCTTTCGTTTTCTGTAGAGATGCCACCGCAGCCAAAGTTCCAGGTCGCTTTCTATACGCATTCCCTATTATGGCACATCTCCCAAGCGATGCCACCGCTTGCCTTGACCCTGCCCAAAGGCTGCATCATGGTCCGCGCCATTCCGAAGCCAGCCGCGAGACCGTCTTGATCGATTCCATTATCCTGCCGCTCGCGGCGCTGCCGTTTCCCAACATCGACCCGGTCATCGTCCGCCTCGGACCGCTGGCGATCCACTGGTACGGCGTCGCCTACATCGTCGGCATCCTCTTCGGCTGGTGGTATTCGAAGCGGCTGGTTTCCGATGAAAGGCTTTGGGCCAATGGCGAGCGGCCGATGCGCCCGGAAGACATCGACGACTTTCTCGTCTGGGCGGCGATCGGCATCGTGCTCGGCGGGCGGGTCGGCTACGTGCTCTTCTACGATTTCGCACGCTACCTGCAGAACCCGCTCGACATTTTTGCCGTCTGGCAGGGCGGCATGTCGTTCCACGGCGGCTTTGCCGGCACGACGCTCGCCATGATCCTGTTCGCCCGCTCGCGTGGCATCCGGGTCTGGACAATGTTCGACGTGATCGCCGCCGGGGTGCCGGTGGCGCTGGGACTGGTGCGCTGCACCAACTTCATCAATTCGGAACTGTGGGGAAGACCGACCGACGTGCCCTGGGCATTCGAGTTCCCCAATGGAGGGCCGTTTACGCGTCACCCGAGCCAGCTTTATGAAGCACTGCTGGAAGGGCTGGTGCTGTTCATCCTGTTGCGCATCCTCACGCATGTCTTCCTCAAGCTGAAGACCCCTGGCTTTGTCGCCGGCGCATTCGTCGCCTTCTACGGATGCGCCCGCATCTTCGTCGAATTCTTCCGCGAGCCGGACGCCCAGCTCGGCTACCTCCTGGGCGGCTGGTTAACGATGGGCATGGTCCTGTCGGTCCCCATGGTGCTCGCGGGTGTCTGGGCGATGGCAACGGCCAGACCGGCCGAGGCGCTCCGCCCGGCATGAACACGCTGAAAGCGCGCATCGTCGACCTCATCGAGGCGCTGGGGCCGATCAGCGTTTCCGAATATTTTTCGCTCTGCCTCTCCGATCCGACGCATGGCTACTACATGACGCGCGATCCGTTCGGGCGCGAGGGCGACTTCACCACGGCGCCGGAGATTAGCCAGATGTTCGGCGAAGCGATCGGCGTCTGGCTGGTGCTCGCCTGGCGGGCGCTGGGCCGGCCGGAGCATCCGGTTATCGCCGAGATTGGTCCGGGCCGCGGCACGCTCGCCAAGGATATTGCGCGCACGCTCGACCAGCTTGAGCCGGCGCTGCGGCCTTCCGCGCGTTTCCATCTGATCGAGACCAGCCCGAAGCTCGGCTGGGCGCAGGCGACGACGCTGGAGGGAACGGGCGGCCGCTTCGACTGGGTGAAGAGCGTCGACGAACTGCCCGAGGGGCCGCTGCTCATCGTCGGCAACGAACTGTTCGATGCGATCCCGACACGACAATACGTCAATGCCGGCGGCGCCTGGCGTGAGCGGATGATTGGGATCGACCTGGAGGACCGGCTGATCTTCACGGCGGGAGCCGGCTCGCTCGACCCGTCGCTGCTGCCACCGGGCGCCGACGCGGCGGTGGAGGGAACGATCTTCGAGGTCGCACCGGCGCGCACCGCACTGATGCAGGCCATAGCCGAACGCATCGCGGAAGAGGGCGGAGCGGGGCTGTTCATCGACTACGGCCACTTCGCGCCCGGTTTCGGCGACACGCTGCAGGCGGTGCGAAAACACCGGCCGGAGGACGTGCTGGAAAATCCCGGCGAGGCCGACCTCACCTCGCATGTCGATTTTGCGGCGCTTGCCGCGACAGCGCGGGCGGCCGGGCTGGACGCGTATCTGATGACCCAGAGCCAGTTCCTGCTCGGCCTCGGCCTGCTGGAACGCGCGGGCGTGCTGGGCGCCAACGCTGACGAGGCAAAGCGCGACGAGATCCGCGCGGCCGTCGAGCGGTTGGCCGGACCGGACCAGATGGGCGACCTGTTCAAGGTTCTGGCGATCCTGCCGCGCGGCGTTTCGGTGCGGCCGTTCGGCCGGTAGGGTGATGCTCCGGCATTCGTCAGTATCTTCACAACAAATCACTGCGAAAATCCTGGCGATTGCGCTATAGTAGCGATGATGGGTCGCGTTCGACGTGGCCGACCGACCTGAGCACACGGCCCGCCGTGACGCGACCGATCCGAACCCGAGAGGAGGAACGGTCTTGGCAGGTTTTCATGTCATCGCAGGCCCGGACGACAGGATCGTCCACCCCAATATCCGCAAGATCGGCTTCGCCGACCTTACCGACGCGCTGCGGCGTGGCTTTGACGACTTCATGGCCAAGCCGTCGCATGTCATCTTCCTCTGCATCGTCTATCCGCTGGTCGGCGTCGTACTGGCGGCCTGGACCTCGGGCGACGGCGCGTTGCAGATGCTGTTCCCGCTGATGTCGGGTTTTGCTCTCATCGGTCCATTCGCCGGCATCGGCCTCTACGAGATCAGCCGGCGGCGCGAGGCCGGGCTTGACACCTCCTGGCATCACGCTTTCGACGTGCGCCATTCACCGGCCGTGCCGGCCATAGCGGCGGTCGGCTTCTTCCTGTTCGTGATGTTCATCGCCTGGCTGCTTGCAGCCCGCGCCATTTACATTTCGATCTACGGCAACGTGGCGCCCGCCTCGCTGACGACTTTCCTTTCCGACGTGCTGACAACGTCGCAAGGCTGGCAACTCATCATCGTCGGCGGTCTCGTCGGCTTCGTCTTCGCGGCGGTGGTGCTGTGCACGACGGTCATCGCCTTCCCGCTGCTGCTCGACCGCGATGTTGGCGCCTACGAGGCGATGGCGACATCGTTCCGGGCGGTGGCGGCGAATCCCGTGATGTTGGCCGCCTGGGGATTGATCGTGGCCCTGCTGCTCGCCATCGGCTCGGTACCAGTCTTCGCTGGCCTGATCATTGTCATCCCGGTGCTCGCCCATGCGACCTGGCATTTGTATCGGAAGGTGGTCGAGCCGCCGCAGGGATGATGCGCCCTCGACCCTCCCTGGAGGGGAGGGTCAGTTACTCCATCGCTAAAATCATGTTCCGCACGACCGGATAGATTTCGCGCTCCCAGCGTTTGCCGTTGAAGACGCCGTAGTGGCCGACATTGGCCTGCAAATGGTGGCGTTTCAGATGCGGGCGCAGCGTGCGGCAGAGATCGTGCGCGGCGGAGGTCTGGCCGAGCGCGCAAATGTCGTCGCGTCCTCCTTCGACGGTCAGCAGCGCGGTGCGGTGGATGGCGCCCGGATCGACCTTGCGGCCGCGATAGGTGAAGTCGCCGGTGGCGAGTTCGGCTTTCTGGAAAATGCGGTCGATGGTCTCGATGTAGAATTCTTCCGTCAGGTCGAGCACCGCGAAATACTCGTCGTAGAAGGTTTTTATCTTGTCGGCCTCGGCTGTCTCGCCCCTGGCCAGATTCTCGAACAGTTTCTTGTGCGCGGTGCGGTGGCGGTCGATGTTCATCGCCACGAAGGCAGTGAGTTGCAGGAAACCCGGATAAACGCGGCGACCGCCACCGGCATAGCGCGTTGGCACCCGGGCGATGACCGAGCGCTGGAACCAGGCGAGCGATTTCGCCACCGCGAATTCGTTGACTTCGGTCGGGCTCTCGCGTGGATCGATCGGCCCGGCCATCAGCGTCATCGACAACGGCGTCGCCGGGTGCCTGTCCTCCGACATGATGGCGACGGCGGCCAGCGCCTGCACGCAGGGCTGGCAGACCGCGAGGATGTGGGCGCCTGGGCCAACATGTTCGAGGAAACGAATAATATAGTCGATATGGTCCTCGACACCGAAGCTGCCGGCCTCGACAGGTACGTCGCGGGCATTGGCCCAGTCGGTGATGTAAACGTCGTGATCGCGCAGCAGCGTCTCGACCGTGCCGCGCAGCAGCGTGGCGAAGTGTCCGGACAGCGGCGCCACCACCAGAACGCGGGGCTGCGCCGTGTCGATGTCCTTGGAGAAATGCAGCAGCTTGCCGAAGGGCAGGTCGAGGGCGGTTTCCACAGTCACCGGCACGTCGCGGTTGCCGCTCCGCACCGACGAAACAGCGAAATCCGGCCTCGTGTGTGTCAGTTGGTATCGCGAGATCATTTCCAGCGCCGCCGCGAAACGTGCGCCGAGGTCTTTGCCCAAACCCCAGAAGCCCGGGCCGGCGAAGGAGCGCATGGCATTGGCCAGCAAGCGGACCGGCGCGATCATGTCCTCCTGCATCTGGTAGATCTGGTAGAGCATTTTCCGCTCCTCCCCGCCAAAGGATCTATTGCAGTGCAAAAAAGCTAGTGCAAATTTTGCTGCATTGCGAGAGGATTGTGAAATGCAGCCATCGACCGCATCAGCAGGCAAGTCATGACAGAAGCGACGCTCACCATCTCGTCGAAAAACTATTCCTCTTGGTCGCTGCGCGGCTGGCTGCTGTGCCGCATGGCGGGACTCGACTTCGAGGAGAAGCGGGTGGATCTCGACGATCTGGAGGCGCGGCAGGAATTGCTGCTGCTGTCGCCCTCGGTGCTGGTGCCACGGCTGACACATGGCGACGTGACGGTGTGGGACACGCTGGCGATTGCCGAATATCTGGCAGAGATCGCGCCCGATGCCGGTCTGCTGCCGGCTGAACGCGTGGCGCGCGCGCATTGCCGCGCCGTCTCCGGCGAGATGCATTCGGGTTTCCACAATCTGCGCTCGGCGCTCCCCATGAATCTCAAAGCACGGCACAAGGCGTTCAAGATTTTTTCCGGAGCGCGGCCCGACGTCGAGCGGATCAAGACGATCTGGAGCG
Source organism: Mesorhizobium sp. IMUNJ 23232 (assembly GCF_044326205.1). Lineage (NCBI taxonomy): Bacteria > Pseudomonadati > Pseudomonadota > Alphaproteobacteria > Hyphomicrobiales > Phyllobacteriaceae > Mesorhizobium > Mesorhizobium sp. IMUNJ 23232. The sequence continues at coordinate 98,801 of NZ_JBIRCY010000018.1, read as the reverse complement.
AGTGCCTTTCGACCTATGGCGGGCCGTATCTGTTCGGCGCGCTGTCGGTGGCGGATGCCATGTATGCGCCGGTATGCACCCGTTTCCGCACCTACGCGGTCGAGCTCGATCCGGTTCTTTCCGCCTATTGCGAAAGCATTTTCGACTGGCCGCTGATGCGCGAGTGGACGGAAGGAGCGCTGGCCGAACCCGACGAGATCATCGAGCTCGAAGTGGAGTTCTGAAGCCTCGGAGGGGATGAAGCCGGCGTATTGTCACGGTAATCTTCACCATGAAATAAAAAGTGATTTCTAGGGCCTTCCTGAATCCCGAATCACAGGGTTCCCTATGGGGAAGGTGAGCCGACAGAGCCCGCCGGGAGGAAACGTGGCGCCGAACAAGCGGAAGGAGGCTCGGCAATGATCCGTTATCCGACTGTACCGAAAAGCCTCGACGCCGATTCGATCGAGCGGGACATGGTGCTCGACCCGATGGAGCGCGCCGAGATCGAACGCGCCATCGAAGCCGTTTGCTGGGAACTCGGCTTTGACACACTCCGCGACGAACGCCGGGCGCGCATCGCTTCCGGCATAACCTCGACCTGGCGCGACGGACGGCGGCTGCCGCTGAACCTCGTCAGCGCCGGGCTGGATGCAGTCGGGGCCTGACGGTCTGACGAGCTATCGACAATATCTCGGTACGGGCGAACTGGAGTAAAGCTTTCGCGCTTACCCATGCGACGACGCTCGATTCCTGGAATATATGAAGTTTAATGCGGTTTCGCACCACAACATCAAATTCGCTCATCCCAGGCCGCCATTCGATGCGGATGAACATCCTCAGTCCAGCAACTTGTCGTATTCGGCGTGAGTCCCAATCCAGACCCAAGTAAGGCCGTCGTCGCTTTCAAGCGCGACAGCACGATGGTCGATACCAACGCGCGCCGACCATAGTTCGCCGACTTTCTTGAGCCGAAGCGACGGATGCCTCGAATTGCTTTTCAACAGCTTGAAATTCTTCCTTGCCAAAAGACGGATTGGCTTCGGCAACGCCCGGTATGATTTCCAGAAACTCCAGGTTGCTCTGTGTCTCACAACGGTCGTGTTTTGCCCGCGGCGATTTCCGCCTTGGCCTCGGCAATGAACTTGTCGAGGCGGCCCGCCTCCGCATCGGCTTCAATCTGCCGATCCCATCGCTGCCATCGCAGTTCGGCAAACCACTCGGCGAAGCTTTTCAGTTCCTCGTCCGAAAGAGCCGACACGGAGTTCTCAATTTGCTCGAGCTTGGTCATGGTTCAAAATACCATCGCCTTGCCCGCAAGCAAGATCGCGGATCATCCGCCGTCCAGCCGGCTGTTCCGGCTGAGCACTGTCAATGTCCCGGGCGCCCGCTTTTCTTCGGTCGCTTTCCCCGTGCCCGCTCTTCGGTGGGGTCCTCATATGAACCAATACCAACCCTCTCCCGCTTCACCGGCTTGACGCCCTCCACCGGCTTTTCCGTCCGGCGCACGGTCATCTCGTCCAGCGTGTTCTTCCGGAACAGCGATTTGCCGTCGTCCGGCGTGCCGTAGTCGGCGCCATGCGCCTCGCTCGCGCTCTGCTTCTTGAACAGAGACCGCGAGACCGCGCCGGCAGGCGTCGGCATGTCGGTGCCGGGACCCATGTCGTCGATCGAGGGCTTTGCAAACAACGGCTTGCCCTGCCGCTCGCGGCGGGCCGGCACGGCGTAGTCGCCGGCACGGCCCATTTCGTCCAGCGATGGCTTCGCGAACAGGTTCGGCCGCGCGGCCTTTTCTGCAGCTTCCTTTGCCCGCGCCGCGTCGAGCTTGCGGAACCGCTCCTGCTCCTCGGCCGTGCGGTGTTTTGCGACGCCCTTGTTGTGCTTGCCTTTCTGACGGCCCGAAACAGGGCTGAGGCCCTCGGCCTCGCGCGCCAGCGGGTCGTCGGCGATGGCGAGTTCGGTCTCGCGCAGCCGCTTGATCTCGTCGCGCAGCCGGGCCGCGCGCTCGAAATCGAGATCGGCGGCGGCGTTGCGCATCTCCTTCTCCAGATGCTCGAGATGCGCCTGGAGATTGTTGCCTATCATGGCGCCGCTGTCGGCGAAGCCGGAAATGTCGGGCCGCACATGGTCCTTCTCATAGACCGAGTCCAGGATATCCGAGATGCGTGACTTGACGCTCTCCGGCGTGATGCCGTTGGCCTCGTTCCAGGCCATCTGTTTTTCGCGGCGGCGGTTGGTTTCCGCCATCGCCCGCTCCATCGAGCCGGTGACGGTGTCGGCGTAGAGGATCACCTTGCCGTCGACGTTTCGCGCCGCGCGGCCGATCGTCTGGATCAGCGAGGTTTCGGAGCGCAAAAACCCTTCCTTGTCGGCGTCGAGGATGGCGACAAAGCCGCATTCCGGAATGTCGAGGCCCTCGCGCAGCAGGTTGATGCCCACCAGCACATCGAAGGCGCCTAGCCGCAAGTCGCGGAGGATCTCGATGCGTTCCAGCGTGTCGATGTCGGAGTGCATGTAGCGGACGCGCACGCCGCGCTCGTGCAGATATTCGGTCAGGTCTTCCGCCATGCGCTTGGTCAGCACGGTGACCAGCGTCCGGTATCCCTTGGCGGTCGTCTCATTGATCTCGCCGACCACGTCGTCGACCTGGGTTTTCGCCGGACGCACCTCTACCGGCGGGTCGATCAGGCCGGTGGGGCGGATGACCTGTTCGGCAAAGACGCCGCCGGCCTGCTCCATCTCCCAGCCGCCCGGCGTCGCCGAGACGGCGACGGAAAGCGGGCGCATGGCGTCCCATTCCTCGAAGCGCAGCGGCCGGTTGTCCATGCAGGACGGCAGCCGGAATCCATATTCGGCCAGCGTCGCCTTGCGGCGGAAGTCGCCGCGATACATGCCGCCGATCTGCGGAACGGTGACGTGGCTTTCGTCGATGAAGATCAGGGCGTTGTCGGGCACGTATTCGAACAGCGTCGGCGGCGGATCGCCAGGCATGCGGCCGGTCAGGTAACGCGAATAGTTCTCGATACCGGCGCAGGAGCCGGTCGCCTCCAGCATCTCCAGGTCGAAGCGGCAGCGCTGCTCCAGCCGTTGCGCCTCCAGAAGACGCCCAGCCTTTTCAAGCTCTTGCAGGCGGTGCTGCAATTCTTCCTTGATGGACTTGATGGCTTGATTCAAGGTCGGGCGCGGCGTGACGTAGTGCGAGTTGGCGTAGATTTTTACGCTCTTCAGGTCGCCGGTCTTCTGGCCGGTCAGCGGGTCGAATTCGGTGATCGACTCGATCTCGTCGCCGAACAGCGTGACCCGCCAGGCGCGGTCCTCAAGATGAGCTGGAAACAGTTCGATCGTGTCGCCGCGCACCCGGAACGAGCCGCGCACGAAATTGATGTCCTGGCGCTTGTATTGCTGGGCGACGAGGTCGGCGAGCAGTTGTCGCTGGTCGATGCGGTCGCCGACCGTCATCTGGAACGTCATCGCCGTATAGGTCTCGACCGAGCCGATACCGTAGATGCAGGACACCGAGGCGACGATGATGACGTCGTCGCGCTCCAGCAGCGAGCGCGTCGCCGAATGGCGCATCCGGTCGATCTGCTCGTTGATCGACGATTCCTTCTCGATATAGGTGTCGGTCCGGGGCACGTAGGCCTCCGGCTGATAGTAGTCGTAATAGGAGACGAAATACTCGACCGCGTTCTCGGGAAAGAATTTCTTGAACTCGGAATACAACTGTGCGGCCAGCGTCTTGTTCGGAGCCAGGATCAGGGCAGGGCGCTGCGTCTCCTCGATCACCTTGGCCATTGTGAACGTCTTGCCGGAGCCGGTGACGCCGAGCAGCACCTGGGTGCGGTCGGCATTGTCGACGCCTTCGACGAGGTCCTTGATCGCCGTCGGCTGGTCGCCGGCCGGCTCGAAATCCGACACCATCTTGATGACGATGCCGCCCTCCGACTTGTCGGGGCGGGCAGGGCGGTGCGGCGTCCAGATCTGCCCGTTCTTGTGCAGCGGGTTGCCGCTTTCGATCAACGCCGACAGCGCCTCGACCGTGGCGGTCACACCGGATTTCGGCAGCGCCTCGGCGTCCTCAAGGCTGATGTCGAGGCCGGGGATCGGGTTCAGGCCCGCCGCCGTGCGTTCGCGCGCGCTCGCCGCCCCGCCCATCGAGGTGCCGCGCGCCGTCTTGGTCGGGGCGGAGGAGCGTTCGGGAATCTTTTTCGGAGCTTTGGCATCCTGCTTCGGGGGCGAACGCCCATCGCGCTCCACCTCGCGGGAAATCTGCTCCGCCCATTCCGAAACCGAGCCGGAGAGCGGTGCGCCCAAGAACTCCGACTGCGGCGCTTCCTCGAAGCCGCCACGATGCAAGGGCTCGGATGCGTCGTGATAGTCGGTCAGCGGGTTGCCACGCTTGCGGTAACCGTCGTCCTTCGCCGCCGGCGGCTTCTTTTCGGGTGATCTGGCCATATGCGGAATATGGGCGGAGTCCTCGCAAATGGAAAGGGCGGCGATCGCACGCGTGCGGCGGGGTCTTTCCGATCCTGACAACAGGCTGTCAGCAAGTCGTTGTCATGATCTCACGGCCTTGGGGGCAATCGCAGCGGCTTGCAGCGTGTCTACCCGCTTGCCATGATCGCCCATGCCCGAAGCCGACTGCCCTGCCGATCAAGAATTCTCCGTCCTCGTCTTCGACATGGCGCATCGTGGCGAGCCGGATGCCGAGCGCATTGTGCCCGGCTTCGGTAGCCTGGCCGAGGCCCGTGCCTATGCCGAGGCGCGGGTGCGGTCCTCGGTCGAGGAACTGCGCAAGCAGGGAATTGCGGCCGGCGAATTGCGCAGCCTGTGGTTCCTCTACGGCGAGGACTGCAAGGTGCTCGGCCAAACGAGTTCCACGGACATCGATCTCTACATCACTGTTTCAGCCACTTCAGCGGAATGTGACTGGCCGGCCCTGACGCCTCGGCTTCGCCGCTTCCACACCACGGTCCTGGTTGCCAATGCCGGCGGCGAGACCGTTTGGGCTGGCGGCTTCATCGCGCGTTACCAGCGGCCGTCGCGGGACGTTCTGATGCGGATTTTCGCCGTCGATGCACGCGCCGCTTTCGCCCGCCGCGGCATAGCCGACACTGAACCGGTTAGCCTCAGCGTGACCACGCTGTCCGAACTGCCCGTTCCTCCCGGCCCGCCGATCGGCGACGCTCGGCCGCTCCGGCACTGGAGCGTCGTGGTCGATTTCGTCTGCCACGACATCAAGTTCGGCCACACCGCCTCGGGCGTTTTCCGTTGGCCCGAGCAGCCGGCCGGAGCGCCGCTGGAGAGGATGAAGCAGATGCTGGTCGCCGACAGCCTCGCTTTGCGCGGTGACGGGCCGGACTGGGCCGACGCCTGCGACATCAACTCGGTGGTCGTCACGGAGACGCAATCCGAGGCCAACTACCCGCTGCAATTGACCGAGACGCCCTTCGCTGGGTGAATTCCCGATATCCGTCCGGCGGCCGCCGGATATTGCGCCCTTGTAGGCGTTGTCGGCCGACGCCGCTTGCAAAGCCCGCAGTGATCGCCAAAAGATGCCGGCCAGCGATGGGAGCGGGATCATGGACGCACAGGAATTCCTGCCGGACGAAAAAATGATCGCCTCGATCAGGCAGGACATCGCCCGCTACGAGCGGGATCGCGTCTCTGCGCACCGCAAGGTGATGTGGCGCGTACCGCTCTTTCTCCTGCTGCTGGCCGCGGCCGTCTGGCTGCTTGCGCTCGTCTTCAACCGCTTCGCCGACCCGTTCGAGCAGTGGACATCGACGCCGCATGTCTTTCTCTATGTCGTCGGCGTCATCCTGGCTTTCGTCCTCTACTGGCGGGCGCGTAAACCGGCCGCAGACCTGCAGCAATCCTTCCGCTCGAAACTGCTGCCGATCGTCTTCGGTTTCATCGACAACCTCCGCTACGGCAAGGGCATAAGGCCGGAATCGTTCGACCGGCTGCCGCCCGAGGTCGTGGGCGACTTCGATCGCCAGACTTTCGACGACGTGATCGCCGGCGTCTACCATGGCTTCAGCTTCGAACTCTATGAGGCAACGCTCAAGGACAAGGTCGGCAAGGTTGAAACCACCCTGTTTCACGGAGTGGTCATGGCTTTCGAGACGGAACAGCCGTTTCCGGGCCTGCTGGTCGCGACGCGCAAGGAGAACCATGTGGTCTCCTTTTTCCGCGGGCTTTTCGGAGCGTCCGTCGATGAAGTCGAAAGCGGCATTCCCGCCATCGACGAAAAATACGAGTTCCGCACCGACAATGCCGAGGCGGCCCAGCCGCTGGTGCGCGGACGTCTGGCGCAGGCGTTGCAATGGCTCGGCGAGGCCTGGCCGGGCGAGCCGGCGCGCGTGGCGTTGCGCGGCAATGACGGCTTCCTGCTGTTGCCGACGCCGAAGGATTTCTTCGAACTGCCGCCGGCTTCCGTGCCGCTCGACTACAAGGCGCATGTCGAGCCAATCATCGCCGACATGGCCTCGCTGCTCGCCACGGCGGCGCTGGTGCGCAAGGTCGGCAGCGGCGATGAAGCGTGACGACCGAATATGCTTATTCGTAGCTGGCAGGGCTTTCGTTACATTGCCAGGTTAGAAATAACCTTTTGAAATAACACAATTTTTTGCCATAAATCGTGATCTGTCGTGTTTGGCGTGGCGACCTCGGCTGGCTTATCGTCCTTCTGTCGCCCGGACTGGCCGGGCGCCTCTGGAGGATCATCACATGAAAAGGACCGCGGGACTGGCCGTTCTCGGCATGCTGCTGTCGTCTGTCGCCTTTGCCGGTGAGATGACGGGAACGGTGAAGGAAGTCGACATGGCCAAGCACATGATCGTGCTTGAAGACGGCATGTCGGTCATGACCAATGAGAGCGTCAAGCTCGACAACGTCATGGCCGGCGACAAGGTCAAGATCGAGACCGACAGCAACAAGATGGGTACGATGGTCGAAAAGATGAACTGATCGGGCAGCCTCGAAGGTGGCCGGGCGGGGAGCCCGGCCATTTTTACTTCGGCCGCGCATGCGGGTGCTATTTCCCGGTCGCGATACGTGACATCCTTCGTCCGTCCGGGGGACCACATATGTCCGACGCCGCCCTTTTCGCGATTGCGGTGATCCTGCTGCTGATCGCGCTGACGCTCGGTTTCCGCCGCTGGGGCGGCGCCGATCTCGGCCCGTCCGGCTCGGGGGCGGTTGCTCGGTTCGTCCTGGTGTCGACGGCGGTCGGCGGCATTGTCGGCGCGCCGTTCTGGTGGCTCGACCTGACGCCGAGTTTTGCCTGGGATCTGCCGCCAGTCGCCTCGCGCATGCTGGCCGCCGCAGCATTTGCCTTCGGACTGGCCGGCATCGTGGTGCTGGATCGGCCGAGCGAGGCGCGCACCCGGCTCTATTTGACGCTGATCCCCATCTATCTGGTGCCGCTGGCGGTCGCCGTCGTGCTGCTGCATCTGGACCGGTTCGACTTCACCGCGCCGGTCACCTACGGCTTTTTCGCGGTCGTCGTCGTCCTGTCGGTGGGTTCGCTGCTGACGTTGTCGCGGTCGGCCGGTTCCGGCAGCGGCGGCGCGCCAAGCGGTCCGATCTCGGCCTGGCTGCTGATTGCCGGGATCGTGCTGGGTATCTGGGGACTGGCGCTGTTCGCGGCGCCCTCGACGAATTACCCGCTGGTTTTCAACTGGGCGAAGGATCCGCTGTCGTCCCGCCTCATCGCGGCCATGCTGTTCACCATAGCGGCGGCGTTCCTGCTGTCACGCGGTGACGCGGGGCGGGCGAGGCTTTCACTGGTGTTTGCCGGCGCCTATGGGGCAGGGGTGGTTGCGGCCTGCCTGATGAACAAGGCCGCCGGCCTGCCGATGCCGCCGCTCTATGCCGGCGGTTTCGCCGTGCTGACGGTCGTATCGCTGCTGCTGCTGCTCGTCACCGACGGCGGGCGAGCGGAGCGCGCGCCCGTCTGACGGCCATCAGGCGCTGCCGGCCTGCTTCATCTGGGCGAATTCCGGAATGACCTTGCCGCCTTCGACGGTAAAGCCAGTGGCGGCTTCGGCCTTTGCCTTGCGTGACTTGGCCGCCGTGTAGAGGCTCTCATACTGCTTCAGTTCGGCGACGGTCGCCTGCAATTCTGTGATCTGGTTGCGCATGTACTCGGTTTCATCGTGGGCCGGCTGCTCATTGGCGGGTTCTTCCGCCACTGCCTCGGCTTGCACCTGGCGTTCGTCGTCCGTTTCGCCGCTCAGCGCAGTGAGCCGCTTCTCCAGCACCTGCCGATCCGCCTCCATGTCGTTCAGCCTGGAACGCAGCGTCGTCACATCCGAGACGGCGTCGCGCTGTTCGCTGGCGGCGCTCTGGAGGCGGGCGTTGAGGGTCTGGATCTCACCGCGCAGCGCCTGGTTCTCGCTCTGGAACCGTTTGTCGCGCTCGGCCAGTTCGGCCACCAGCCTGGCGGCATTCTCGTTCGCTTCGATCAGTTTCGCCTCTAGTGCGTCGTTCAGCTTCTGCAGGCGCGTGCCGTCCGCTTCCTCCGCCACGAGCCGCGACATGATCTCGGCAAGACGGGCGGAGTCACTGGCATGCATGCCCGACAGTTCCTCGACCCGGCGGCGGGATTCCGCCTGCTTCTTCTGGGTGAGGTCAAGCTCGACCGAAAGGCCGACATTCTTCTCACGCAGCATCTCGGATTCGCGCATGAAGCGCTCCGCCTCGTTGGTACGGGCGGCGTGGGCCGTCTGGAGCTCGCCATAGAGCGATTCGCATCGCACGATGGTGTTGCGCGCCTCGACCACGTCGAGCCGAAGGCCGCCGATGGTCTCACGCATCGTCTCCGCTTCGCCGAGCAGCTTCGCTTCCCGACGCTTCAACACCTCGACGAGCTGGTCGTAGCGGGCGCGCAGCCGCTCAAGCTTGTCGACGCGCTCCAGCAGCCGGCGGTTTTCAGCGGCGTAGGCGGCGTTGCCGTTCTCCAGGTCATTGGCCCGATGGATGTCGGCGAAGGCATCGTTGACGAAGTCGCGGCTCATGTGCTGCGCGGCAAGGATACTCGCCAGCGCCTCGCCGATGCGGTTCAGATCGTCCTGGGTGCGGGCGCGCGCCTCTTCAAAGGCGGAATAGCCGGCAAGCCGGCCCTGCGTGTGGGCGGTGACGCGGTCACCATGTTCGATCACCGGTTGCTCCGGCAACTCCAGGCTTGCCTGTTCTTCGCTGACCGGCTCAAGACTATCGACAAGGTCTTGCCTGGGCGCATCATCCGCCTCGTCGAGCGGCAGCAGGAATTCCTCGTTGAGGACATTGGACATACCGTCTTCCAGCGTTACGAACGCCCGCTTCAACGGATCCCGACGTGTCAGGATGTTTGCGAGATTCATGGCGACTACCCCCTGATACTACAACTCTCGATCGCGCAGGCGATCGTTTACCTATCGTTAAGTAAGCATAGCGCGTTTGACGCACATGGGAATAGCCCCTTTGGGAGCAGGTTTTCGTATAGTAAACGGCCGTTTGCAGGCCGCCGCTCGCTGAGGCATTGAGCTTATCCGGACAATATATCTTGCAGTTTACTCTAGAAGTTCGTCGTTATAATATTTAAATTATACTTTTCTATATGGAAACATCCGTCGATGAGCGGGTATCAGAATCCGCCGCCCATCTGCGCCGTCTATATGATCGGACAATCCACGCCGCCGAGCGGCGCGGAGCGGACTGCGGCCCGACCGCCAGCCTTCCGGCTCAGGGAAAGAGGGCTTCCTGCGTCATTTCGAGATGCAGCAGGGCGCCATCGTAGGGATGCGTGTCGCACACCGCTTCATTGAGCTCGACGCCGATGCCGGGCTCCTTCGAGGGGATGACGCGGCCGTCCTGCCATTCGATCTTCTTCTTCAGCAGCGTCTCGTGAAAACCGTCCCATTGCTTCAGGGATTCGAGGATGAGGAAGTTGGGCAGTGTCACTGCAAGCTGGATGTTGGCGGCGCCGACCACCGGTCCGCAATAGCAGTGCGGCGCGATCTGTATGTGATAGGCCTCCGCCATTGCTGCGATCTTCTTGGTTTCGAGAATGCCGCCGGAGCGGCCGAGGTCGGGCTGCAGGATGGTGGCGGCGCGGTTCTCGATGACACGTGCGAACTCGAATTTGGTGGTAAGCCGCTCGCCCGTGGCAATCGGGATCTTTGTGCCGCGTGCCACCTCGGCCATCACCTCCGGCATGTCCGGCGGCACGGGCTCCTCGAACCACAGCGGATCGTAGGGCTCGATGGCGCGGGCCATGCGTAGCGCGCCGGAAGCGGTGAACTGGCCGTGGGTGCCGAACAGAATGTCCGCCTTCGTACCCACTGCCTCGCGGATCGCCTTCACCATCCGGGCCGACAGGTCGATGTCGTGGAGGCGCGGCTGGTGGCCGTCATAGACCGTATAGGGTCCGGCCGGGTCGAGTTTTACCGCGTTGAAACCCTGGCGCACATATTCCAGCGCGCAGGCGGCGGCGAGGTCGGGATCGTTGTAGACGTTCACCGGCCCGGCCTCGACCGGCACGACGCTGCCGGAATTCGGATAGAGATAGGTGTAGCTGCGCAGGGTCTCGTGCACTTGGCCGCCGAGCAGCTTGTAGACGGGTTTTCCGGCTTCCTTGCCGATGATGTCCCAGCAGGCGATCTCCAGCGCCGAGACGCAACCCATGACCGAAATGTCGGGCCGCTGCGAGAAGCCGGAAGAATAGGCGCGGCGGAAAAAAGTCTCGATGTCGTGCGGGTCGCGGCCGACGAGGTAGCGCGCCGCGATGTCCTCGATCATCCTTGCCGTTACATGCGGGCCGAAGGTTGCGCTGTAGGCTTCGCCGTAACCGACGACGTTGGAGTCGGTGGTTAGCTTGACGAAGATGAAATAGCGGCCGCCGATGCCCGGCGGCGGATTGCCGACGACCCAGGTCTTTACGTCGGTGATTTTCATCGGATGCCCTCAGCGGTCATTTGTGATCCTCCAGCACCAGTTCAGCGCCTTTCCATCCTGTCATGATCGATGGCGCGTTGGTGTTGCCGGAAATGTTGTCCGGAAAAATCGAGGCGTCGACGATGCGCAGGCCCTCCAACCCATGCACCTTCAACCGCGGATCGACCACTGCCTTCGCCGCGTCCGGACCCATGCGGCATGTCGAGACGGGATGGTAGACCGTGCCGGAGCGCTTCCGAAAATCGAGGATCAAATCCTCGTCGGACGTGATCGACGGGCCGGGCAGGACCTCTTCCACAATCACTTCGGCCATGGCCGGCTGCGTGGCGATCTTGCGCACGAACTTCACCGCCGCCAGCATCTCGGCGACATCCTCTTCGGTCGAATAGGCATTGGCGACGATCTTTGGATAATCGCGCGGATTCTTCGAGCGAATCATGATCTCGCCGCGGCTGGTCGGCCGGCAATTGGAAAGGCCGATCGAAAAACCCGGCCAGTCGTCGGGGGTGAGGATAGGACGCTCGCCGGCCTTCGGCTTCACGGTCGAAAAGGCCTGGAAATAGAGCTGCATGTTGGGGCGCGCTTGCTGCGGATCGGTACGGAAGAACCCGCCGGCGGCATTCATCGACAGCGAAAGGGGGCCAGTGCGCAGCAACAGATACTGCATGCCGACCCAAAGCTTGCCCCACCAGGGCCGCAGGATCTGGTTGAGTGTCGCCTCGCGTCCCCTATAAGTGTAGTTGATGCCGACATGGTCCTCGAGATTGCGCCCGACATTTTCGTTGGCGTGCAAAATGTCGATGCTCAGGCTTTTCAGATGGTCCGCCGGGCCTATGCCCGACAATTGCAGAAGCTGCGGCGAGTTGATCGAACCGGCCGACAGGATCACCTCGCGGCCGGCGCGGACCGTCTGCCGTGCGCCGTTCTGTTCGAATTCGATGCCGATGGCGCGCTTGCCCTCGAACAAGATTCTTGTCGCCAGCGCGCCGGTCTCGACGTGGACGTTCGGCCGATTCATCGCGGGGCGCAAAAAAGCGCGCGCCGCCGACATGCGGCGGCCGTCGCGGGTCGAAATCTGGTAGACGCCCACGCCTTCCTGGGTCTCACCGTTGAAGTCGGGATTTTGCGGAAGCCCGGCCTGTTCGGCGGCCTTGAGATAGCGCGCGGTGAGCGGATGGACCAGCTTCGTGCAGTCGGTGACATGCACTGGCCCACCTCTGCCGCGCAGCCGGTCGGCGCCGGCCTCGTTGTCCTCGATCGCCTTGAAGGCGGGCAGCAGCTCGTCAAAACCCCAGCCGGGATTGCCCTGGTCCCGCCAGGAATCGTAGTCGGCCTGATGGCCACGGATCCAAACCATGGCGTTGATCGAGCTCGACCCGCCCAAAACCTTGCCGCGCGGCCAGTGGTCGGCATTGCCGGCCAGTCCGGGATCGGGTTCGGTCTTGTAGTTCCAGTTGACTGCGGGATCGTAGAAGGTCTTGCCGTAGCCGAGCGGCATCTGCACGAAGAAACGGCGATCCGTGCCGCCGGCTTCCAGCACCAGCACGGAGAATCGCCCGCTTGCCGACAGGCGCTCGGCCAGCACGCATCCCGCGGAGCCGGAGCCGACGATGATGAAGTCGTAGGTCTGCATGAAGGCGCGGGAATCCCGATGAGCGATGATCTTCGTCAGTCTATCGGGCCGCCACTTCAACGGTAGCGGGGTCTTCCGGCATGGGCTGTGAGAAATGCGACCGGGCGGCCGGGCAAAGCCGCGTTGACCGTTCCCTTCGCTGCGGTTAGGGCAGTCGGAAGATTAGGGAGGGAGCGCGATGGTCCACTACGCGAATGGGCAGGAACCCACCGGCGAACTCACCTTGCGCACGCTGGCCATGCCGTCGGACGCCAATGCGGCGATGGACATCTTCGGCGGCTGGGTGATGGCGCAGATGGACCTTGCCTGTGGTATCCGCGCCGCCGAGCGCGCCAAGGGCAGGGTGGTGACCGCGGCGGTCAAGGAGATGTCGTTTGCCAAGCCAATGAAGATCGGCGACACGCTTTGCATCTACACGCATGTCACGCGAGTCGGCCGCACCTCGATGACGCTCAAGGTCGAAGCCTGGGCGCAGCGCTATCTGAGCGACCTGATGGAAAAGGTCACAGACGCGGATTTCATCATGGTGGCGCTGGATAGCGAAGGCCGGCCGAAGGCGGTGCCGGCGGAGTAGGGCAGTAGGGATGCTGCGTCGAAGCCCGGCAGACCCTGCGGCTATAGCCGAAGTTCTTCCGCTTCGTCCCAGTCGCCCTTGCCAACATTGCCCGTGGCCTTGTCGAATCGCTCCCTCGCCCTTGCGACACGTTCGCCGTTGCGGCGCGCCCATTCGGCGAGCGCGGTGACCGGTTCCAGCAATTCGCGGCCGAGGTCGGTCAGTTCGTACTCGACGCGCGGCGGAATGGTCGGGAACTGTTCGCGCACGACAAAACCGTCGCGCTCCAGGCCACGCAGCGTCGCGGTCAGCATCTTCTGCGATATGCCGCCGACCGCGCCGCGCAATTCGCTGAAACGCATGCGGCCCGGGCCGAGCTTGGTGACGACCAGCACGGTCCACTTGTCGCCGACACGGTTGAGCACGCCGCTGACGGCGCGGCAATCCTCACTGAGGTGCTGGTGCCTAGGTTTCAAAAAAGTGCCTCCTTGCGGCAATCTTTGTCAGTATCCTATATAGCGTCGGTATCCCTAAGATACCAGATTTCAAGAGGTCACTTGCAATGTCTAAACCGAAAATCGCCCTTGTGATAGGCTCGACACGCGCCAACCGCTTCGCCGACAAGCCCGCCGAATGGTTCGCCAAGCTCGCCGCCGAGCATCACGACATCGAAATCGAGGTCGTCGATCTGCGCGACTTCCCGCTCCCCTTCTTCGACGAGGTTGGCTCGTCGCTGTATGTTCCGCCGAAGAGCGAAGTGGCCCAGCGCTGGCAGAAGAAGGTCGGTAGCTTCGACGGCTTCATCTTCACCGCCGCCGAGTACAGCCGCGGCCCGACCGGCGTGCTGAAGAACGCGCTCGACTACGCCTATACCGAGTGGAACAAGAAGCCGGTCGGCTTCGTCGGTTACGGCGGCGTCGGCGGTGCCCGCGCCATCGAGCAGCTTCGCCTGCATGCGGTCGAACTGCAGATGGCGCCGGTGCGCAATGCCGTCCACATCGTCTGGGCCGACATGGCGCAGGTTATGAACGGCAGCAAGAAGCTGGAAGAATTCGAGCACCTGAACCAGGCGGCCAAGGGCCTGCTCAACGACATTTCCTGGTGGTCGAAGGCCCTGAAGACAGCGCGCGAAGCCGACATCCAGGCCGAGGAAGCCCGGGCGGCCTGATCCGCCGATTCTTGTCGGGATTTGCGGGGCGGCCTTCGGGTCGCCCTTGCTTTATCGGCGTTGCCGGCACGGCCATACGAAAAACCCGTCGACCCTCGCGGGACGACGGGCTGTTGCCTGGGTGCCGAAGCACCACGGTACTCAATACATGACCGCAGGCCCGCGACAATGGTGGCCCATGGTGAAAATTAGCTTAATCGCCGGCCGTTTATCCGAAAGTCGAATTTACCCTGCGGAAGGTCGCGAGGGTGAAAAAGCACGCAGCGCGTCTGTCGCGGACAACAAAAAAGCGGGCCTAAGCCCGCTTCCCTCGTTTCCGAGACTTGAGACGCCGCCGGTACATTCATGGTCGGCGAACCGTCGATCGGATCAATTCAGCCGCCCTGCCGAGGAACCTTGACCTCGTATCCCGAAGAACATTCGACCCGGTGTTGGGCAGCCGATGCCCGTAGCTAGGGATGGACTGCGTTCAAATCAAGGCGGCAAATTCAGATGAGCGATCTTTCCAGTTTCTCGCGATCGGACGCAGAGCCTCTAAAGGGGCTCCAACAGGCTGGATCCGTCATGCTCGCGCGGTGGATGAAGCCGCTGATATTCCGATTCAACTGGCTGCTGGCTTGATTCATCGGCTCAGCGCAAGCCGCTGGTTTCAGAGTCTATTCCGGCTTAGCCGGCGCGGCGATGCACGCCGGGAAGCTTGGACGCGATCACCTTGTCGATGCGGCGTCCGTCGAGGTCTACGACCTCGAAGCGCCAGCCCTGCGCGTCAACGCATTCGCCGGTCGCGGGCAGGTGATGCAATTGCGACAGGATATAGCCGGCGACGGTCTCGTAGTCGCGGTTCTCCGGAATGTCTATGCCCAGATGATCGCGCATCTCGTCGGCCGGCATGTAGCCGGCGAGCAGCCAGGAACCGTCCTCGCGCTGCACCGCCGACGGCTCCTCCTCGGCCTCGAGGTCTGAGCGGAACACGCCGGTGATCGCCTCAAGGATGTCGGCGGGGGTGACGATGCCTTCGAAATGGCCGTACTCGTCGTGGACAAGAGCCACCGGCACTTCCGATTCCTTCAGCGTCGCCAGCACGTCGAGCGCGTCCGCCTGGTCGTGGACGATCGGCGCGGAGCGGATATGGCGCGTGATGTCGAGCTTGGCTCCCGCAAGCATCGACGCAAGCACGCTGCGCGTCTGGACCACTCCAACCATCGCGTCGACCGATCCCTCGGCTACCGGCAGCCGTGAATGTTCGGTTTCGGTGATCGCCTTGCGGATCGCCGCCTCGTCCCAGGCGAGGTTGATCCAGTCGACGTCGGTGCGCGGCGTCATCACGGCGCGCACGGCGCGGTCGCCGAGGCGCATCACGCCGGCGATCATGCGCCGCTCGTCGGATTCGATGGTGCCGTGATGCTCGGCCTCTGCGACCAGCATCTTGATCTCCTCGTCGGTGACCTTCTCTTCCGATTGGCCCTTCTGGCCGAGCAGCCACAGGACCGCGCGGCCGGAAATATCGAGCAGGAACACCAGCGGCGCGGCGATTGTCGCCAGCAGCGTCATCGCCGGGGCGACGCGCGCGGCGATGCCTTCAGGATTGCGCAACGCAATCTGCTTGGGGACCAGTTCGCCGACGATAAGCGACGCATAGGTGATCAGCGCGACCACGATGCCGACGCCGAGCCATGCGGCGATCCGCTCGGGAACCCCGGCACCCTCCAGGGCACCAGACAGGCGCTCGCCCAGCGTCGCGCCGGAGAAGGCGCCGGACAGAACGCCGACCAGCGTGATGCCGATCTGCACCGAGGACAGGAATTTTCCCGGATTGGCGCCGAGCTTCAGCGCTCGGTCGGCACCCTTGACGTGGCGGTCGATCATCGCCTTCAGCCGCGCCGGGCGCGAGGAGACGACGGCAAGCTCGGACATTGCCAACAGGCCGTTCACGCAGATGAGGACGACCACGATGCCGATTTCAACATAAAGCATGGACGCTGCTTAGCATCCGCCGGCCCCCCTCGAAAAGGCTCAGTCGCTGTTTGGGCCGGCTTGCGGCGAAGAAGCCGCGGTTGCATCTTCCGGTACAAGCACGCCGATCTTGATCATGCCGTCGGTGAAATACGGGTCGCCGCCGCCATTGTGGCCGTCGGTGGTCTTGCCGATGCCGACAGCCTCGTCGACCGAGGAAATCACATGCGCTTCCAGCAAGCTGTCGATCACGTTGTTGCGCTCGGCATCGATGTCCGGGGCGATGTGATGGGTAATCTGGCCGGTATCGTGGCTGAAGCCGACGCCGCGATCGAAGCTCGCGGAGCCCAGCCAGAGCGGCCGGCCGTCATTGTCGAGCACCGCGGTCTTCCAGAAGCGGACATGGTGGCGTCTATCGGCGCTTTCCCCGGCCAGCTTTTCGAAGGCCAGGTCCTGTCGCCTGCCCTCGTAGAGCAGGGTGCTTACCGGCGCGTCGTCATCAGGCCGGTCGAGCGCGACGCTGAGCCCGATGTCGATCGAACTGCGCAAGGTAATGGGATCCGCCGCACTCCATCCCGCTTTGGCGAAGGCGCGCAGCATTTCTTCCTTCGTGCCGACGAGACCGACATTGATCGGGTCGCCCGGAATGCCTTGCGGCGTTGTCGTCAGGAAATTGCTGATCCGGTCGGCGAGGTGGCGGTCATGCACCGTCCAGAATTCGGGCAAGGCGAAATAGGCAACCGCACCATAGGCTATGCCGATCACGAGCAGCACTGAAAGCGTCGCTGAAACTGTTTTCCGGCGCATTGTCCCCGTCCTCATGCCGAGGGGAGAATAGCGGCAAGATGCGGCAACCGAAAGCCGGCTCAGGACCGATCAGGGGCCAGCCTGGTCGCCTCAGAACTTGATTCCGGCCTGTCTCAGCCCCTCGACCCATCGGTCGATCTGATGCGGATCGCGGTAGGGCAGGGCGCTCTTCAGGTGTTCGACGGAAAAGCCGGGATTGACCTCCAGCACCTCGCTCCAATAGCGCCGTGCCTCGTCGTATCGCCCCGTCAGGCCATGGAGGCAGGCGAGGTAGAATCTCGTCATGTCGGAGCGCGGGGCGAGCAGCAGACGGCGCTTGAAGGCGATCTCGGCCTCGTCGTAGCGCCCCAGCGCCAGCAGCGCGCGGCCGAGGAAATTCAGCGCCATGTCGAATTGCGGGTCGAGCCGGTGGGCGCGCGTGTAGAGCGCAACCGCATCCTCGAAGCGGCCCTGGAAATCCCTTATGTTGCCGAGGCCGACATAGGCGTCGGCGAGATTTGGGCTGAGCGCGATGGCGCGTTCGGCCGCCGGCTCGGCCTCATCGAGGCGTTTCAGCCAGGACAGCGCCAGCGCCAGCGCGATATAGCCCTGCGGTTCCGTCTCGTCGGTGGCGATCGCCTTGCGCGCCAGTTCCAGCGCCCGGTCCAGGTTATCCGGTGTGGCACCGTTCCACTGGTTTGCGTAGTCGGCGAAAGCGATCATCGACAGGCGGGCGTAGGCAAGCGCCAGGCCGGGATTGATCTCCAGCGCGTGCTCCAGCATGCCGCGCGCCTCTACCGCCGTCTTGGGCGAGAGTTGCAGCACCACCTGGCGGGAGCGCACGAGAAGGTCGTAGGCCTCGGGCTCGATCTTGGCGTGGCTTTCGCGCCGCGCCTCCTCGCCATCGGTCAGCTTCACCCTCAAGGCGGTGACGATGGTGCGCGTCACCTCGTCCTGGACCTCGAAGATGTCCTCGACCTGGCGGTCAAAGCGGTCGGCCCACAGGTGGCCGCCGGTGGTGCCGTCGATCATTTGGGCGTTGATCCGGATGCGGTTGGCGGCGCGCCGCACGCTGCCTTCCAGCACGTAGCGGACGCCAAGCTCGCGGCTCACCTTGCGCACGTCCGGGCTGGTCCCTTTGTAGGCGAAGGAGGAATTGCGGGCGATGACGAACAGGCCCGAGACCTTCGACAGGTCGGTGATGATGTCCTCGGTGATGCCGTCGGCGAAGTAACCCTGTTCGGGATCGCCGGACATGTTGTCGAAGGGCAGAACGGCTATCGACGGCCGGTCGGGCAGGGATGGCGGCGGCTCCGGCGAGGGCAGAGGAGCGGCCACCACCGCTCCGTCCGGCGACCAACTCCAGATATGGACCGGCCTCGCGATGTTCTTGACCTCGTGGTGGCCGCTGTCGGCGAAGTCGATGCCGACCCGCCCGTGTACATACTGGTGGACGTTGTCAGAGATGGCGACGCCGCCGGGCGTGGCCAGGGTCTCGATCCGGGCCGCAAGGTTGACGCCGTCGCCGAACAGGTCGCTACCTTCGACCAGCACGTCGCCGAGGTTGACGCCGACGCGCAGCACGATCGCGCGGCCGTCCGGGACGCCCTCATTCGCGGACGCCATGGCGCGCTGCAAGGCGGCGGCGCATTCGACCGCGTTGACTGCGCTGCCAAACTCGATGAAGACGCCGTCGCCGGTCCGCTTGAAGATGCGGCCGAGATGCCGCTCGACGAGGGGATCCAGCACCTCCCTCCAGCGTGCCGTGAGCTGCGTGTGCGTGGCGGTCTCGTCGCGCTCCATCAGCCGACTGTAGCCGACGACATCGGCGGCCAGGATGGCGGCGAGCCGGCGTTGGATTTGTTTGTCTGCCATTCGCGCGAGCGCCTTGCGGGACTGCTTTGTAAATCGATCGGCGCTCGCCTCCAAGCCTATTCGGAACGATCGTCTGGACGCCGTTGCCGCTTGTCGCCGGTCCGGGCTAGCTGCGGCGCTGGCAGTTGCCAATCGATGGTATTGCCCATCGCTGTCCGCATAGAACCTGGATGAGCCGGGCGCGCCATATCACAGATCTGATCGAGGGGGACGGCTTTCCCTTGTTTTCGCGGAAAACGTCGGCCACGACCGACCTGTAGGAGTCAAAAAACGATAGCGATTCTCGATGCTTAGAGAACTTCATCTGCTCGAAAGAAAATTCAACGGCGCGTTTTTTCTGCCCATTTCATCCCCGTCCCCAAAACCTGCCTCATAATCCTCCGCAGTTTCTCCTGCCGGGAACGCTTCCGGAGTCGTTCGTAAGCGGGGAGGAACCGGCGCCTCCGTCATGCTGCTGACGAAGCAGCATGGCCGGGGAGGCCGCGTCCGAAGGTTCCTCCCCCGACACTACGGTCGGGGCGCACTGGACGAGTGCTTAAGACCGGGCCAGCCGAGGCGAAAATGCCGGAGCCGGAGCAAGGCGAAGCGGAACGGGACGAGGCCAAAAATCGCCGGCGGGCGTGGGAAGCT
This sequence comes from Mesorhizobium sp. IMUNJ 23232, assembly GCF_044326205.1. NCBI lineage: Bacteria > Pseudomonadati > Pseudomonadota > Alphaproteobacteria > Hyphomicrobiales > Phyllobacteriaceae > Mesorhizobium > Mesorhizobium sp. IMUNJ 23232. Next base: position 79,283 of record NZ_JBIRCY010000018.1, on the reverse strand, counting down.
GCGCCATATTGTTAGTCTGTGAGGCAAGGCTTGTTGCGCCCGCTTCCCGACTTCTCCCTCCGCGGCGGGGAGCGTTCTTTGAAAATGGCCAGGGCCGAAAGGCAGCGTGGCAACGGGGAAGGCTGGTCAATGCCCATCTGTTGCACCGGTAACAGGACGGGCCTACCTGCAGGCGACGTAGCCGTTGCGCCGCTGCATGATGTCGAAATGAAAATGGTCGGCGTGGTCGGCGTTGTAGCCCGGGCCGAGCACGGTGGTAAAATAGTCGCAGCCGTCCTGCCGCACCGTGTTCAAAAAGCCGCGCTGACGGAAGGCGAACCAGCCGGGCTTGCGTACGTCGATATCCCGGCCATTGTTCAGTTCGATGCGCATCACGTCCAGCGCGTTGCCCTGCGAATGTTGCGAGGGCGTGCCGCGCGAGCCGCGAATGTTGCGGCAGGAATAGCTCGATCCCTGGTGGATGGTTTTCACGCCGGAGAGATAGCGCCAGCGCGCGGCGGGCACGAGTTCCTTCTTCGTCCAGCGCGAAAATGTGGCCGCCATCGAACAGCTCAGCGTCGCGGCCGGCTTCATGCGGACGCTGCCGATGGCTGAAACCTCGACCGGCCAGTCGATGCCGCAGCTTCCTTCGTGGATCGGCGAAAGGTCGCGGAATTTTACGCCGAGCCGCTTCAGGTCGCGGCGGCAATCGACCTCGTCGGCGGGCATCACGTCTTGCGGTTCGGCTGGAACCTCGAAACGCGGATACGCGGCGAGTGTCGGATCGGCAGGCGCCTGCGTCATCGGATCAGCCGGAGCCGCCGTCATCGGCTCGACGGGAGTCGGCGCTGTCGCGTCAGCCGGAGCGGGCGTCATTGGAACGGCGGCGGGCACTCCGGCGGTCTGCACGCCGACATCGACATCCGGCCGAAGCGACATCACGCTTTCGGTCGAGCAGGCGGTGGCGAGCGCCGCAAGGAGGCCCGCCGCGCAGGCGTGCGGAAGCACGCGCGAAGCATTTCGGCGCATCGATGGTTTCCCTGTCCCGTCGGAGGGAAATCCTATGCGGCAAGCGGTAAAGGAAAGGTCAGCGTTGGCGTTCACGCATGCGGCGCGATTGTGGCCGGGTGGCTGCGTTCGGCCTGACGAACTGATTCACCATGCCGCCGTATCCGCTTGTGGTGAAACGGATTTGTCGGTGTCTCGTTCTGCGCGAGCCCGCGCCTATTCGCACACCGTGCCGCTATGCTTGCGGGGCGCTAGATCAAGATGGAAATGCGTATCGTGGTCGGGGTTGCCAGGGCCGAGCACTGTCTTGAACGGCCCGCAGGCAGCTTTCCGCACGGCGCCTAGAAAACGCGCCTCCCGCTCCTCCGGCCGCAGGATCACGTCCACCGCCTTGCCGTCGGACAGGTTGAAGCGCGCGATATCCAGCGCGTTGCCGAAGGCGTGCTCGGAGAGTTTCGTCGTGCCGTTGCGCGGCCGGCAGACATAGGCGGAGGCTTGCGAGATCGATTTCAGTTCCGCCCCGAATTCGCGCTTTGCGGCGGGCGCGACCACACCGGCGACGAAGCGGGCTGCCGCCTCCGTCATGGCGCAGTTCATCAGTGCCTCAGGCTCCAGCGCGATGTCCTTGCCAAGCGTGCGGACCGATATGGGATAGGGCGTGGAGCATCCCGTCTCGTCCTTTTCGGCGGGGCGGGCTTCGAAGTCGACACCGAGGGTCCGCAGGCGCTGGCGGCACGCGACCTCCGCGGTAGGCATTAGGCGTGAAGGCGTTTCGGCCGAGCGGGGATCGGAGGGCGTCTGCGGCTTAGGGGGCTCGGGCGATTGCTGCGGCAGCGGCGCGGTGGCGGGCGTCGTCGGGTCTGAGGGAGGTTTGCCATCCGTATCTCCGCTGACTGGCGTCCCGTCCGCTTTTGCCCCGCTACCGGAGGCTTGGTCGTCCGGGCGCGGCTCCGGCACAGGAGTGTCGCCTAGGTGCCTGGGCGGGATGTTGCCTGCCGGCGGAGCAATAACTTTGGGCGCCGGAACTTTGTCCGGAAGTGTCGGCGACTGCGAAAGGGCAGGGGGGACCGAGAAGGTCGCAATGCATAGAGCGGCCACGCCGGCCAAAGACATCTGCCAATCCATCGGCGGTCAACGGCGACGCGGCGGTTTGGTTGCCGTGCCGCTCAGGCGCCGATTGCTTCCAGTCCTTCCTCCAACCAGTCGCCCAGCATCGGCATGCCCATCAGGTATTTCGAGGTGCGCCTGTTGCCGCGCTCCCTTGCCGCCGTCACCGCTTCGGCCCATTCGGCCGCCTCATAGTCGCCACGACCGATCCAGGCCAAGGCGACGAGTTCCGCCGCTTCGTCGACATTCAGATCGTCGATCAACTCGCGCAGTTCTTCCTCGGTCAGGTTCTCCGCCTCTTCTTCGGCCAGCCCGTCATGGCGGTGATTGTCCCTGACGTCGCCGTCGAACTCGACTTCGTGATCCTGGCCGCCGGCATAGTCCTCGTTGACGGCCGCGCTGATCGACTTGGCCTTCTCGATGAAAATGCGGACGGTGTCCGGACCGATGGTCAGGTCCCAGTCCTTGTCGAGTTTCCTTTGCACGGGCGGTCTCCCTGCTGGCGTACCCGCGATGATACAGAAATTGCGCGTAACGTCACGTCCGGCGAGCCAATGTGGTCAACGGCGCCCGGATTGACAGTTTTGGCCGTTTGCCCGAAATGGCGCGTCCTTCCCAGCCCGGTGCCATTCATGAGCATGATCCTGTCGCCAAAAATCCTGCCGATCCTTATGCTGCTTGCCTCCAATGTCTTCATGACCTTCGCCTGGTACGGGCATCTCAAATACAAGGCCTCGCCGCTCTATGCGGCCGTGCTGTTCTCGTGGGGCATCGCCTTCTTCGAATACTGGCTTGCGGTGCCGGCCAACCGCTGGGGCAGCGCCGCCTATTCGGCGGCCGAGCTGAAGACGATCCAGGAAGTCATCACGCTCGTTGTCTTCATGGTGTTTTCGGTGTTGTATCTCGGTCAAAGCATCACCTGGAACCATGTGATCGGTTTTGCGATGATCTGCGGCGGCGCTGCCTTCATCTTTCGCGCCTGACCGCAGGCTCCATCGAACGCCGGGAAGAACCGGCGATCCGGCAGCGTTGATGCGTGTATTGGATCAACAATCGTTCCGAGGAGAAGGCAGATGCAATACCGTTATGCCCTTATCGTCGCTTCCGCGCTCATGCTGGCCCCGCTCGCTGTCGGCCCGTCCCTGGGAGCGGGCGGTGGCGGTGGAGACAGCAGTGGGGGCGGAAGTGGCGGCGGAAACACGCCCAAATGCGCCGCCGGCAAGATCTACGACAAGAAGACGAAAAAGTGCGTCACCCAGAAGAGCGGCGCCGTCGACGACGACACCATCTATTGGACCGGACGGCAGCTTGCGCAGGGGGGCAGCTACGACGAGGCGATCAAGGTTTTGAGCCTCGCGCAGAACAAGAACGACCCGCGCATCCTCAACTATCTCGGCTATTCCCATCGCAAGGCGGGCCGCGTGCTCGTCGGCCTCGGCTATTACGAAGAAGCGTTGCGGGCTGACCCCAACTACTACGTCGTCTACGAGTATCTCGGCGAGGCACATCTGCAACTCGGCGACGTCGCCGCGGCCAAGAACCAGCTCGCCGAAATCGAGAAGCGCTGCGGCGTCTCCTGCGAGGAATACAAGGAGCTCGCCGTTCAGATCGACGCCTTCAAGGGGTGAGACGATTTCCGAAGAGTTGAAACGGGCCGGCTGTTGCGCTTGCCCGTTTCCGGTCAATCCGCGCGTGACAGGCAAATAATCGCGCCGTCGCGCTCGTCGGTGAGCAGCCAGACCGAGCCGTCGGGCGCAACATTCACGTCGCGGATGCGGCCGTATTCGCCGTCGATCAGTTTTGTCTCTTCGCCGATGACCCCGGAGGCGTTGCGGTCCAGCCGCGCCAGATAGGCGAATTTCAGCGACCCGACGAGCAGGTCACCTTTCCATTCCGGAAACATCGCGCCGTCATAGACCGCCATGCCGGATGGCGCGATCGACGGATCCCAATAGTGCAGCGGCTGTTCATAGCCCGGCGCCTCCGTGCCAACGCCGATCTTGTCGCCTGAATAATCCTGCCCGTAGGAGATCACCGGCCAGCCGTAGTTCTTTCCGGCTTCCGGCCGGTTGATCTCGTCGCCGCCCATGGCGCCGTGCTCGACGGTCAGCAGCGCGCCGGTCGCCGGGTCGAGCGTCGCGCCCTGCACATTGCGATGACCTTTCGACCAGAGTTCTGGGAGCCAGCCCTCGGGTTTGGGATTGTCGGCGGGGACGGAGCCGTCCGCATTGATGCGGATGACAGCGCCTGCATGGTCCTGCATGTCCTGCGCCCGCTCGCCTTCGCCCCGGTCGCCGGTGGTGATGAACAGCGTGCCGTCGGAGGCAAAGACCAACCGCGAGCCGAAATGCCGGGTCGTGCCGGTCTTCCTGTTCATGGAAAAGATCGTCTTCACATCCTCCAGCCGAGAGCCGTCTCCCTCGCGGACGAGTTTCGCCCCCGCAACGGCAGTCCCCGCGCCACCCGGACCCGGTTCGGAAAAGCTGAAGAAGATCAGGCTGTCATCGGCGAAGCGGGGCGAGACGGCGACGTCGAGCAGCCCGCCTTGGCCGCGCGCGGCGACTTTCGGCACGCCGCCGATGGGGTCCGAAAGCGCGCCATCGATCAGGAGCCGCATCCGACCAGGCCTTTCGGTGACGATGGCGTTGCCGTCGGGGAGGAAATCGAGGCCCCAAGGGTTCTGCAGGCCATCGGCTATCACATCGGCATCGATGCCGACGCTTTGGGCAGATGCCGGCAAGGTGCCGGCTGCGGCGAGGATGAAGGAAAAGACGGCGGTGGCGAGCTGTTTAGAGATATGCATACGACCGAGTTAGGCGTGGCCGATCGTATCGCAAGCCTGTCCGCCGGATTTCACGTGATGGCTCGTTCACGAGTGGGTGAGCGTTTCCGGCTCACAAATTGCGGCCCTGTGAGGCCAGGCATTTTTTGTCGTGAAAATCGCCCGAACATTGCTATATTGAGCCGGAATGAGCTGAGAACGGTTCGATACCAAAGCGGACCGTTTTCTTTTTTTGGCCCGCACTCTTGTCCGCCACGTCTGGCGGAGGGGCAGGCCGTAGACCGGGGACGGAAAGGCCGTATTGAAATGATCAAGGTTCCGATGACTGCGGGTGGGTTCACGTCGCTCAAGGAGGAGCTTCGCTGGCGTCAGCAGGAGGAACGGCAGCGTATCATCGAGGCGATTTCGGAGGCGCGCGCCCATGGCGACCTTTCCGAAAACGCCGAATATCACTCCGCCAAGGAGGCGCAGAGCCTCAACGAGGGCCGCATCAACGAACTGGAAGACCTCGTGGCGCGCGCCGAGGTGATCGACATCTCGAAACTGTCGGGCTCGACGATCAAGTTCGGCGCGACCGTTCAACTCGTCGACGAGGACACCGAGGAGACCAAGACCTACCAGATCGTCGGCGACCAGGAAGCGGACGTGAAGTCCGGACGTATCTCGATCTCGTCGCCCATCGCGCGCGCGCTGATCGGCAAGGCTGTCGGCGATTCGGTCGAGGTCAACGCGCCTGGCGGGCCGCGCGGCTACGAGATCGTAAAGCTCTCCTTCGTCTGACCGCTCGCGGGACCAGCCCAAATGTCCGGCTCCTCGCAACCGTCCGCGGACGGAACGGCGGCGCCTGACATGGCGCGGGTCGAGGTGATCGCGCCGAACTTCAAGAAACGCCTGTCGGGCGTGACCAGCACGATCATCCAGCTCGTCCCGCTGCAGGCGTTGCGGATCGGCATCGTCACGCTCGGACCTGGCTTGCCCGCCGGGCTGCCGAAGATGCGGGCCGCGCAGCTTTCGTCGCTGTGGCTGCGGCCGGCCTCGGGGCGCAAGCGCATCTGGCATGCGCGCCGCAATGTCGAGATGATCGGCGGCCTTGTTCTGAAGCACGTGCTGCGCATGCCGCTGCACCTCGTCTTCACCTCCGCGGCGCAGCGCGACCACCGTGCTTTCACCAAATGGCTGATCCGGCGCATGGAGGCGGTCATCGCGACGAGCGCGCGCTCCGGCGGCTTCCTGGAAGTCCAGCATACGGTCGTCATGCACGGCGTCGATCTCGATGCCTTCCATCCGGCGCAGGCGCCGGAAGACGAATTTTCCGCTTCCGGCCTGCCTGGAAAATACGCCGTCGGCTGTTTCGGTCGGGTACGGGCGCAGAAGGGCACGGACCTGTTCGTCGACGCCATGATCGCGTTGCTGCCCGACCATCCGGACTGGACGGCAGTGATCACCGGCCGGGTCACGCCCGAACACCGCTCGTTCGCCGACGCGCTGAAGCGCCGTATCTCGGCGGCGGGACTGGAAAAGCGCATTCTGTTCCTTGGTGAGGTTCCGGACATAAAAGTCTGGTATCGCAGGGTTTCCCTCTACGTGGCGCCGTCGCGCAACGAAGGTTTTGGGCTGACGCCGCTGGAGGCGATGGCGTCGGCCTGCGCCGTGGTCGCCAGCGACGCCGGCGCCTATGCCGAGATGGTCGAGGACGGCGTGACCGGCGCGATCGTGCCGGGCGGCGACGGCGCCGCGCTCATCGACGCGATCCGCCGCTATCTCGACGACCCGGAACTGGCGAAGCGCCACGGCGAAGAGGGGCTGGTCCAGGCTCGCGCCTGCTTCCGGCTGGAGCGCGAGGCGGCTGGCATCGAGAACGTCTATGATGCGGTCTGGGCGCGCGGCGGATGAAAGCCGAAGCATTCATCATCCATCTCGGCCGCGCCGAGGCGCGCAGGCCCCAGGTCGACCGGCTAACGGCCACGCTGCCGCTGCCGGTCAATGTCGTCGACGCGGTCGACGGGATGGCGCTGGGGGACGACGAGATCGAAGCGGTCTATCGCCGCCATCTTTATGGTCCGCGCTATCCGTTCGCGCTGCGCAAGGCGGAGGTCGGCTGTTTCTTGTCGCATCGCAAGGCCTGGCAGGCGATCGTCGACCGAGGGCTCGATGCCGGGCTGATCGTCGAGGACGATGTCGAGCCGGTCGACGGCTCGTTCGAGGCGGCACTGGCGCTGGCCATGAAGACGGTCCGGGCCGGCGACTACATCCGTTTTCCCTATCGCAGCCATACGGATAGCGGCGCGGAGGTCGCCAAAGCCGGCGAGGCGACGCTGGTCGAGCCGGCGCATGTCGGCCTCGGCATGCAGATGCAGCTTGTCGGCCGGCAGGCGGCGGCCGAGCTTTTGAAGATGACCGAGACATTCGACCGGCCGGTCGACACGACGATCCAGATGCGCTGGCGGGCGAAAGTCCGCATCCTGGCCGTGCGGCCGCCGGCGGTCCGGCAGATCGGGCACCTGCTCGGCGGCACCATCGTGCAGAAAAAATCGAAGCCGCTGGGCGAGGTGCTGTCGCGCGAGGTCAAGCGGGCATGGTACCGGCTGGCCTTGCGCGTCGCGGCAATCGGCAGGCGCTGACGCCAGGTGCGTCGAATGCCGAAAATTCCAGCCTTCCGATCCGTCGCCCTTGCTGAGCCGGCAGAGATTCGGTTTGCGGTCGGGCGGCACAATGTTTTAGACAGCGCAGCCGCCCGGCGGGCGGCAGGCGCCTGGAGAGCCTGATGGCGAAAAAGAAACTGTTCATCGTCGGCAACGGCGTTTTGCTGGAGGACATGTCGGAACGGGTCGATGCCTGCGACGCCGTCATGCGTTTCAACGAGCCGAAAGCCTCGATCGGGATGAGCGGAGTGAAGACCACCTGGCTTTTCGTCTGCAATACGGGCAAGCCGATGAAGCGCCGGCTGGACAATCCGGATTACCCCGGGTCGCCGATCGTGCAGGCGGCCGACCTGGTCGTCCTGGCTTCGCATCCGATCTCGATCGAGAAATACGCCCCGAAGGCCAGCCTGTGGGCGCGCATAAAGGGCAGGCGGACCGAGTGGACCTGGGCTTCGATCAACCTGTTCGGAGCCGCCGGCAAGATGGTGGCGATACTGCCGGTCACCGACTATGAGGCCGGGTGCCGGGAACTCGGGCTGGAGCCGTCGACGCTGGTCGAGCGGCGCATTTATCCGAGTACCGGATATTTCGGGATCCGCTTTGCGCTGGAGCAATGCCCGGCCGACCAATGGGATGTAGAGATAGCAGGCTTCAGCTGGCAGGGCTGGCAAAAGCACGCCTGGGCGGACGAGCGGTCGTGGCTCGAACGCAAGGTCGCGGAACGCAATATCCATGTCTGGCCGGCGGGCGACGACCAGAAGCCCAAATACAAGCGCAAACAGGCGGCGAAGGACTAGCACCTTGGAAAACAAGTTCGACATCTACATCGGCTGGGATTCCCGCGAGCCGATCGCCTATGACGTGGCGGAAAAGACGCTGCTTGAACGGGCGAGCATCCCCGTCGCGGTTCACGCCATCAAGCTCCAGGAACTGGTGGAGAAGGGCGCCTATACACGCGAAGTCGACCCGCTGGCCTCCACCGAATTCACCTATTCGCGCTTCTTCACGCCATGGCTCGCCGGCTACAAGGGCTGGGCGCTGTTCTGCGACTGCGATTTCCTGTTCCTCGACGACATCGCCAAGCTGACCGAATATCTGGATCCCTCGAAGGCGGTGCTCTGCGTGAAGCACGACTACACGCCGAAGGCGACGGTCAAGATGGACGGCAAGGTGCAGACCAATTATCCGCGCAAGAACTGGTCGTCCTTCATGCTCTTCAACTGCGGGCATCCTTCCGTGAAGACGCTGACGCCGGAGGTGATCAACAGCCAGACGGGCGCCTATCTGCATCGCATGCAATGGGCCGCCGACGACGAAATCGGGGCCCTGCCGGAACGATGGAACTGGCTGGAGGGCTGGAGCGAGAAGCCTGCCACCGGCACGCCGGCCGCCGTTCATTTCACCAATGGCGGTCCGTGGTTCAAGGACTGGCAGAACGTCGACTATGGCGATCTCTGGCGCGCCGAAGCGTCCAAGGTCGATCCCGACTGGAAACCGATCTGAGGCCGGACGCAACGCCATCGATCGGCCAGTGGCCGCGCCGCCGACGATTAGTCTCCGTCCCGCAAAGGCCGTCGAATGAAGCTGTTTGTCATCAATCTCGATCGGCAACCCGAGCGCCTGAGGCGCATGGAATTGCTGTTCGACGGGCTCGGACTGCGGTTCAACCGCGTCAGCGCGGTGGACGGACAGCGGCTTTCGCAAGAGGAGATACGGCGCTGGCAAAGCGTGGACGCCGGTTCGCGCCCGCTGCGGCCGGGCGAGACGGCGTGTTTCCTCAGCCATCGCGAATGCTGGCGGCGCATTGTCGACGAAGACCTTCCTTGCGCCGCGATATTCGAGGATGATCTCCATGTCGGGGCCGATGCCGCGACCTTTCTGCGCGACGGCGCCTGGGTTCCCTCTGAGGCCGATGTCGTCAAGATCGAGACCAAACTCCAATACGCGCGCGTCGACAAGGCAGCCGCAGGGTCAGTCAATGGCCGGGCGCTGCATCGCCTGAGAAGCAAGCACGCCGGCGCCGGAGGCTATATCGTCACGCGCAAGGGCGCGGAAAAGTTGCTTGCCATGAGCAAAACCTTTCCAAGCCCGGCCGACCAGTTCGTCTTCAACCTGGACCTGCCCTCGGCCGCGTCGCTTGCCATCTACCAGTTGCTGCCGGCGGTTTGCGTCCAGGATTTCGTCGTCAAGGAGCCGTCGATGATCATCGGCCTCGGCAGCGATCTGCACGATGAGCGGACCGGGGAAAAGCTCAAGGGAACCGGCAAGCTATGGCGCGAGATCAAGCGCCCGTTCGTTCAATTCGGCGGTCACGTCGCCCGGTTCTTGTCCAACATGGCGTCGGACAAGAAGTGGGTGTTTGTCCGCTTTACCTGAAATCGATCTTCCGCCTTTCCAGGCGGCCCGCGACGATGGACAGCTTCTCGATCAGCCGGGATAGCTTGCGCGTCGCGTATTTGCGGAACGTGTATTGGGCTTTCCGCGGCTTCTTGTTCGGGTCGTTGCTGCTTTTCATATAGGCGGCATTTTCGTCCAGCCCGAGATGCGAGCCCTGGATGCATGGCGCCGGGTCGAGCTGGTAAAGCGTCAGCCGGGGAAAGTGCAGGGACTGGGCATTGAAGAGGAACTCGTCGACCGGGTCGGCGAAATCCTCGGACAGCGCCAGCAGCCGTTCCGCCGCATGGCGCGAGATGATGTAGCCGCTTGAGCCCAGATGCCGGCCATGGAGCCGTACGATCCTGCGGCCCGCGAAGACGCGAGCCGGCTTCGCGCCGATCGTGGTCCGGCCGAAGGTTTCGAGCTTCACGATGTCGCAGTCCTGCGGAATCCATTCCGCCGTCGCCAGGAATTCAGGCAAGGCCGCCGAGCAGACGGCATCGTCCTCGAAGACTGCACCATGGCTGTCACCCGAATCGACGATCAGTTTCCAGATTTTCCGGTGGCTTTCGAAACAGCCGATGGCGCCGGCGGAGATGACGAATCCGAGAAGTCCTGGGCGTTCGCGCGCGGCCCGCGCGGCAATCCCAGGCTCAAGCTTGTCGGCTGCCGAAATCCGGGTCCAGTCGATCCCGAACTGCTTTCCCTGCCGCTCCATATGCGCCATGCGCTCGCGATCGCGGTCGAGATTGATGACGTAGGCCTTCATGACGAAATCGCCACCATTCCCTCATCCTTGACCTGGCGGATGGTCAGCGCGGTGCGCACCGTGTCGACATTGGGTGAGGAGGTCAGCTCTTCTATGACGAAGGTCTGGAAGGTCGCGAGGTCGCTGGCGACGCAGTGCAGCATGAAATCGGATTCGCCGGAAACCATCCAGGCGTCGCGCACGATCGGCCACCCCCGGGTCTTTTCGGCGAAAGCTTTGAGATCGCTGTCCGACTGGTGTTTCAGCCCGACGAGGCAGAAGGCGACGACATCCATGCCGAGCGACGGGCCGTTGAGCAGCGCGCGGTAGCCGCGGATGATGCCGGCCTCCTCCAGCCTTCGCACACGCCGCAGGCAGGGCGGCGCCGAAATGCCCACACGCCGCGACAGCTCGACATTGGTCATGCGGCCGTCATCCTGCAATTCCCGCAGGATCTTCCAGTCGATCGCGTCGAGTTCCGCCCTGATTGGCATGCCATGTCCCGTTTTAGGCCGTGATCCGCGTGCATAAACCAAAGAATGCGGCCGCGTCAGGCCCTGACCCTCGCATTTAGCCGCGAATCGTCATTTGTTGGAGAGCGTAAGCTTTCCGGGGACGGCCGTCGCCGCCGCCTTGCTGCACCGGCCGCCAACACCTAGATTAGCAGCGTCTTTTCACCGCGCTTCATACGAATGCCATAAGCGGTATAGGGATTCTCGAAAGAAGGCTGTTCATGACCGCGAAACACGCGCCCGTCCTCATCATCGGCTCAGGCCCCGCCGGCTATACGGCGGCGATCTACGCGGCGCGCGCCATGCTGAAGCCCGTGCTGATCGCCGGCCTGCAGCAGGGCGGCCAGCTCACCATCACCACCGACGTCGAAAACTATCCGGGCTTCGCCGAGCCGATCCAGGGTCCCTGGCTGATGGGCGAGATGCTGAAGCAGGCCGAGCATGTCGGCACCGAGATCGTCAATGACATCGTCACCGAGGTCGATCTCGATGTCCGCCCCTTCCGTGTCAAGACCGACGCCGGCCTCACCTTCACCTGCGACGCGCTGATCATCGCCACCGGCGCGCAGGCCAAATGGCTGGGTATCCCGACCGAGGATACCTACAAGGGTTTCGGCGTTTCCGCTTGCGCGACCTGCGACGGCTTTTTCTATCGCGGCAAGGATGTGGCGGTGATCGGCGGCGGTAATTCGGCGGTCGAGGAAGCGCTCTATCTGTCGCATCTCGCGAAATCCGTGACCGTGATCCATCGCCGCAACGATTTTCGCGCCGAGCGCATCCTGCGCGAGCGGCTGGCGAAGAAGGAAAACGTGCGCGTCATCTGGGATACGGTTGTCGATGAGATCACCGGCCGGCCGGGCAAGGCGCCGCTGCCACCGACGGCGGATGGGCTGAAGCTGCGCAATGTCGTCACCGGCCAGGTGTCGCATCTGCCGGTCGACGGCATTTTCGTCGCCATCGGCCATGCGCCGGCGACCGAGCTGTTCGTCGGCAAGCTGAAGCAAAAGCCCAACGGCTATCTGTGGACGGCGCCGGGCACCACCAACACGGACGTCCCGGGCGTGTTCGCGGCGGGCGACGTCGCCGACGATGTCTACCGCCAGGCGGTGACCGCGGCCGGCTTGGGCTGCATGGCGGCGCTGGACGCGGAAAAATACATCGCGAGTATCGAGGAACTCCGCGAGGCCGCGGAGTAGACCGCAGTCTGCCGAAGCCGGGAGGCTGCGGCAAGATGCATGACGAGTTCGAAAAACCGTTCTGGGCACGGTGCCGTATAGTAGCGGGAGCGCCGAAAGCCCATTGCAGGGCCGCAAGTGCGTGAATATTGATTGATTTTAGACCGGCAGTCCAATGTCGGCGGAGCAGGGGAATACAATGTCATTGGACTGGGACAAGCTGCGCGTGTTCCATGCCGCGGCGGAGGCCGGGTCGTTCACCCATGCGGCCGAGACGCTGCGGCTGTCGCAATCGGCCATCTCGCGGCAGGTCAGCGCGCTTGAGCACGATGTCGGCGTGCCGCTGTTTCATCGCCACGCGCGCGGGTTGGTGCTGACCGAGCAGGGCGAACTGCTCTACCGCACCGCCCACGATGTGCTGATGAAGCTGGAAAGTGTGCGGACGCGCCTGACCGAGGCCAAGGACCGGCCGTCCGGAATCTTGCGCGTGACGACTACCGTGGGTCTCGGGGCCGGCTGGCTGACAGAGCGCATCCCGGAATTCCTCGACCTTTATCCAGACATCCAGTTGCAGCTCATCCTCGCCAACGAGGAACTCGACCTCACCATGCGGCAGGCCGACTGCGCGATCCGCCTGCGCCAGCCGCAGCAGCCCGACCTGATCCAGCGGCGGCTGTTCACCGTGCATTTCCACCTGTTCGCCGCGCCGGCCTACGTCAACAAGCACGGCAAGCCGGGTTCCATCGCAGATCTCAAGAACCATCGCATCGTCACTTTCGGCCTGCCGGTGCCGACCCATCTCAGCGAACTCAACTGGCTGGAGACGGTCGGCGACTTCGAGGGTGGCCAGCGCGTCGCCACGCTGCAGATCAACGACATCATCTCGATCAAGCGCGCCGTACAGCGCGGCGCCGGCATCGCCATGCTGCCCGACTATCTCGTCGACAAGGATTCCGGCTTCGTGCAGCTCCTGCCGGAAACCGAGGTGCCGTCCTTCGACACCTATTTCTGCTATCCCGACGCGATGAAGAACCAGGCGAAGCTGCATGCGTTCCGCGACTTCGTCATCTCCAAGGCCCGCAACTGGTCGTTCTGAGGGACGGCTCCAAAGGCCGCCGGCCAGAGGGCTTACGGTTGCCGCCATGGCGTAAGGCGCGGTAGCCAGCCGGGAACGGCGCGGCGATAGGTTTCGTATTCGGCGCCGTAGCGGCTGGCGAGCACGGGTTCCTCGTAGAAGCGAACGAAGGACACCACCGCGGCTGCGACCGCTACCGCGTAGACGGCCACAAGGACCGCGCTGAACAGCAGTGCCTGTCCGAGAATGATCGACAGGACAGCCAGATACATCGGGTTGCGGACATGGCGGTAGACGCCGCCAACCACCAGCCGCGCGGTCGGCGCAATGGGCGCGGGCGTGCCAAGCCCTTCTACTGCGAAGCGCACGAAGGCATGGATCAGCACGCCGAGCCCCACGGCGATGAGGATGCCCGCCACGACGGCGACGGCGGGATGAGGCGGGACCGTCATGCGGTAGCGATCCGTCAGCAGATACGGCGCCAGCCCGGCAACGACGCAAGGTACGAAGATGAAGAACAGGACACTGCCGAGTGCCGCCGAGCTTTTGCGCAATGCCGAAGCCTCCCGAAATCCATCCTTTCGGCAACGCCGCCCAGGCGTGCCGCAACGTCATTCTGTCCTATTCGACACTGTTGGAAAATTGGACCACAGAGGTATCGTTTTTGCATGGGTGCCTTGCAAACGTCATGCTTGTTTCTTGGGCAAGGCAGGCTCATATATTCATCATCTCCGGGGCGCGTTCCTCCTCCCATTAGCGCCCTTGAGTGTTCCCCTCTGGAGGTTCAGCCTTTTCAGGCACTTCCAATCAACTCAGCCGGGTCTTTCCAGATCCGGCTTTTTTGATTCTTGGGCCTTGGATTCCTTGCATTTTCTGCTGCACTGCAAAGGTGGAATACTGCGACGCAACCGCGCGGCGTTTGGCAGAAATCCGCCAAGTCCGACCGTCAATCAAAATATAGGCACTGGCCGCCGCTGCCTGGAATTGGGCAGTGCGCCGCCTGTCACATGAACAGGCGCTCGTTGCCGAGATTGGCGTAAAGGCTCGCCACCTCCGCTCCATAGCCGTTGTAGATTTGCGTCAGCACGAAATCGCCGCTGTGCAGCACGCGCTCCATCGCCTGGCTCCAGCGCGGATGTGGAACCTCGGGGTTCACATTCGCCCAAAAACCGTATTCCTGCGGCTGGATCGCTTCCCACAGGCCAACAGGCTGTTCCTCGACGAAATCGAATTTCCGGATCGACTTGATCGACTTGAACCCGTACTTCCACGGCAGCGCCAGCCGGATCGGCGCGCCATGCTGTTTCGCCACCGGCTTGTCGTAGGCGCCGGTCACCACGAAGGCGAGATCATTGGCGGCTTCCTCGACGGTGACGCCCTCGATGTAGGGCCAGGGATATAGAAAGTCGTTCTGGCCGGGCGCCATTTCCGGATCGAGAAAAGTCTCGAAACGGATGTATTTTGCCGAAGCCTGCGGCTTCGCCAGCGCCACCAACTTGTTCAGCGGAAAGCCGGCCCAAGGAATGGTCATCGACCAGGCCTCGACGCAGCGATGCCGGTAAAGCCTTGTTTCCAGCGGAATCTTCCGGACAAGCTCGTCGAAGCCGATGGTGAAGGGTTTTTCCACCAGTCCGCCGATCTCGATATCCCAGGGCCTCGTCTTCAGTGCCTGGGCCGCCTCGGCGATGCCCTTCTGCGTGCCGTATTCGTAGAAATTGTTGTAGTGGGCGTTGACGTCTTCGGGCGTCAGATCGCGGTCCAGCTTGAAGGCCTCGTTCTTCTTCGCCGGATAGAGGTCGGCAGTCGGATCGGCATCCTCGGCGCGGGCTTTGCGGGACAGGCCGAGCGTGGCGCCCGCAAGGCCCAGCCCCATGCCGGCGAGCAGCGTGCGGCGGTCGACGAAGGCCGTTTCGGGCGTCGCCAGCGCCTCTGGGATCGCCCAGGACGGGCGGCTGCGGATCGAAAAAACCATGCAAAATCCTCCGGCGACGGCACGATGCCGGCGCAATCTCGCGGCAACCGGATCGATCGGTCTTGCGTCTTTATTCGCACGGCAAGGTACGAACGTTACAGAGGATCGGGTTTTTCCGCCTGTCACGACATCGTGTGCCGCCTATACCCGCTACGGAAGCTACCGGCGGCTCGCAAGCACGTCAAAGCGTTGGGATCGTGCCGCCGTCGATGACGTATTCGGCGCCGTGGATCGAGGCGGCGCGATCAGAGGCGAGGAAGGCGACAAGTTCGGCGACTTCCTCGGGCCAGGCGGGGCGGCCGATCGGGATGCCGCCCAGCGCGTCTATGATGCCCTGCCGTGCGGTTTCCTCGTCGCTGCCGGCGTGCTCGGCAAGCCGTTTCACCATCGCCTCGGCGGCGCTCGTCATGATCCATCCGGGAGCGACCGTATTGACGCGAATTCCTTTCGGCCCGAGTTCCTTGGACAGCACCTTGCTGTAGGCCGATAGCGCCGCCTTGGCCGACGCATAAGCGATGGTGGATTCGTGGAGCGGCAGCCTGCGCTGGATCGACGAAACGTGGATGACGACGCCCGACCCACGCTCCACCATTGCCGGCAGCAAGGCGCGATCCAGGCGGACGGCCGCCAGTAGATTGGTGTTCAATTCCTGTTGCCACAACTCCTCCGTCAGTACGGCAAAACCGCCGCCCGGCGCGGAGGAACCGCCCAGCGTGTGGACGATAATATCGACGACGCCCCATTGCGCGACAACGGCCTGCACGACTGCATCCACCCCGGCGATGGTGCCGAGGTCCGCCTGGACGTGGGTGTCAGGAGGCTGGCCTTCCGGCAGTTGCGAGCGGGAGGCCGTGGCGACGACGGCGCCGGTCGCGGCAAACCGGCGGACGATCTCCAGACCGGCGCCCTTGGTGCCGCCGGTTACAAGGATACGCTTCCCGGCAAACTCGCCCGGAATGATCGGAAACTTCGGAGCGGCGTTCATCATCCGATCTCCAGGCTGGCTACCATCGTATCATGCAGCCGGAACCGGTAGGTGAGGGTGGCGGGACTTCCTGGGAAGTCGCCGGAGATGAGCCCCTTTACGACGATGCGGTCGCCGCTACGCTCGGCTTCCCTCACCTCGACGCTCACGCCATATTTGCGAGTCGTCTCTTCCATCCAGGCTCTTATGGCTTCGCGGCCGTGATGTTCGTGTCCTTCGTCGCGCACCACGGCGTCGGCGACGAAGGGCGAAAGCATCGCGTCGATGTCCTTGCGGTTCTTGGCGGCAAAATAGCTTTCCAGCGCGGAAGGGAGTTCCACGGTCATCACATATCCTTTCGATTTTCGGCAATCGTTGCGAGGAAGCGCCTCTGCTTGCCTGCCACCAAACTTGGCGCTAGGCTGAAGAAATGACAAGAACCGACGAAAAAGTAAGGTACTTACCTGAAAGTAAGGTGGCATACCCGACGCCGGTATCCGCAGCCAGCGGCGTCGAGAATGTCCTGCGCATCTTGGAAGGACGCTGGAAGCTGGTGATCGTTTTCCATTTGTTCGGCGGCAAGGTGCTGCGCTTTTCCGATCTGGAGCGCGCCATCCCGGCGATCTCGCAGAAGATGCTGATCCAGCAGCTGCGGCAAATGGAGGCCGACGGCATCGTGCGCCGCATCGTCCACCATCAGGTGCCGCCTAAGGTCGAGTATCGGCTTACCGACTGGGGGCAGTCGCTCTGCCCGGCGCTGGACGCGCTGTTGCAGTGGGCGGCGTCGCGCGGCCAGTTCGAGGATGCGCCGCTGTCGGGCAACGCCTGAACAGACCGGGACGCGCCGGCCTTATGCCGGCGCATCCGATCGTTCGTCCGCTATGCCGCCTTGCCGCGCGCGTTGTTCATCACATCGTCGGCCAGCCGCCCCGTCAGTTCCGCCATGTGGTCGAAACTCGCCTGGTAGCTGGCGACGCCGGCCGTCGCCGAGCGCAGTTCGATGATCAGATTGCCGATCTCCGATTGCGGCATGGTCGCCTCGACCACGTCCCATCCCTTCCAGCCCGGCCGGGCGTCGTAGCCAAGAATCTGGCCGCGCCGCTGCGGCACGATGCCGGTGATTTTCGCGGTGGCGTCCGACGGCGTGAAGATCTGCACCTTCATGATCGGCTCCAGCAGCACCGGCGAGCAGGCTGTCAAACCTTCCTTCATGGCGAGTTTCGCCGCCATCTGGAACGCCATGTCGGAGGAATCCACCGAATGGTAGGAGCCGTCCGACAGGTTCACCGCCACGTCGACCACCGGAAAGCCGAGAGGACCGGTCTTCAAAAAGTCGCGCACCCCGGTCTCGACCGACTGGATGTAGGTTTTCGGCACGACGCCGCCGGTGATCGTGTCGGTGAACTGGAAACCCGAGCCGCGCGGCAGCGGCTTGATCTCGATCACCACGTCGCCGAACTGGCCGTGGCCGCCCGACTGCTTCTTGTGGCGGCCGCGCTGCTGTGCGGCCTTGCGGATGGTCTCGCGGTAGGGCACGGCGGGCGTTCCCTGCTCCACGGGGATCTGGTTCTTGCCGTCCAGCCGCTCGACGGTGACGCGCAGATGCATCTCGCCGTGGCCGGACAATATGGTCTCGCCCGTGTCCTGATGGGCCACCACCAGCGACGGGTCCTCCTCGGCGAGCCGCTGGATCGCCGCTGACATTTTAACGTCGTCCTTACGTTCCCGAGGCCTGAGCGCGATGGCGAAGACGGGCTGCGAAGGCGTCGCTTCCACAAGTTGTGTGGCGCCGCTTTTGCCGGAACCCAGCGTCTGGCCGGTCCGCGCACCTTCCAGCTTGCCGAGCGCCACCGTATCGCCCAGCTTGGCGGAGGGCAGCTTGGCCTGGTCCTTGCCGAGCAGCCGGTAGATGCCGGAGACGCGCGCCGTGCCCCCGTCCGGCAGCGTCAGTTCGTTGCCGTCATTGACCGCGCCCGACAGGATGCGCGCCACGGAGAGTTTTCCGCCATGCGAGGTGTGGATGGTCTTCAGCACCTGAACGATCGTGCCAGTGCTTTCCGTGACGCCCAGCCGCTTGCGCGTCGCTTCCACGTCGGCGACGTCGTGGCGGATGGTCTTCAGCAGGCGCAGCACGCCGTTGCCCTTCTCGGCCGTGCCGATCAGCACAGGCGTGACATTGCCGTCGCGCAGATCGGCGGCGAGATCGTCGAACACCTCGTCCTGCGCCGGCGCGACTTCTTCCAGAAGCTGCTCCATCAGATGATCGTCGTGGTCCGCCAGGGTCTCCAGCATGGAGAAACGCGCCTCGATTTCGCGGGCCTTCTCGTCGTCGGGAATCTCGGTCACTTCGCTGGCGGCGTGCTCGCGCCAGACATAGGCGCGCTCCAGCGCCAGGTCGATCGCGCCGACCACGATGCCGTCGCGGCGCAGCGGAATCTGGCGCAGCAGCAGAGGCGCTTCACTCACGGGTTGCAGAAGCTTCAGCGTATCGCGCACGCCGGCGGCCGATCTGTCGATCTTGTTGAGGAAGAGGATGCGGGGCAGGCCGAGATCGTCCAGCTTGCGCATGATGAGCTGCAGGGCGGGAATTTTCTTCTCGTCGTTTTCGGTCACGACGATGGCTGCATCGCAGGCGGCGAGTATGGGCTGCGCCTCAAAAGAAAACTCGACCGAGCCGGGGCAGTCGATGAAGGTGATCTGCTCGCCCATGAAGTCGACGGTCGCGACTGTGGCCTCGACGCTCATGGCGTGGGCGCGGGCTTCCGGCGAATGGTCGCCGACCGAATTGCCGGAGCCGACCGCGTTCTGCCGCGGGATCGCGCCGGCTCGCGCGACAATGGCTTCGAGAAGGGTTGTCTTTCCGCTGGCGAAGGGACCGACAATGGCGATGCATTTCGGTCCCGTACGCCTGCCTCCGGCGCGTGTACCCATGGCTGACCTCCACTCAAGCGTTTCCTTGAAGCGGCGGCCGGCCTTGCGACCGTCGCGGGCGGGGCATTTTTTCGACTGCTCCTGCCTGTCCGGCATCGTCACACCGATTTGATGGGAGGGCAAGAAAAAACCCCCGCTTGCGCCGGCAAAGCAATGCTCCTACTTTGTATGATCTCCGACGTGTTGATCACGACAGCCATCAACGCGTATGAACGGCATAGTCTGAATCTTTCAGGGAATCAGGACGAAGCGGCCCAAGGTCGATGACAGGTAGCGGCAAGCAACCCACGGAGCGTCTTCTCATCGCCCTCTACAGGACGATGCTCTGGCTTGTTGCTGTCATCGCGCTCGGCGAGGCGCCGTCGGTGTCGGAGTTCGCCGGCCGTTCGGCCTACAGATACGTCGCTGAGCAGACGCTTTCGGCGAGCGGCTCCGATCCGTTCCACGGCGCAGTTGCCTACCAGGCCTGCGTCTCCGCGCCGGACGATCCGGACGGCCCTACGCCCGGCAACGACCTTGCCGAGGCCAGTGATCATTTCGGCCTGCCTCCGACCTGTTATTCGAACGGCATTCCCCCGCGCCTTGCCCTTGGCATGGCGCCCGCGTCGGCAACCTCGGAACGGTCCGAGACTGCCGGCACGCAAGCCCGCGCGCCACCGGCCACCAGTTTCGCCTGACGCGACCTGCCGGCGCTTGCTTCGGCGTCCGCCGGACCATTTCAAGCAACAGTCACGACCACGGCCATACGAACCATCTCCAACCGGAGCTTCGTGAGCCGTCAAATTTAGAGGAACGACACATGGCAAAGACCCATCCCCTCGGCTTCAGGATTGAGCAGGAGATCAAGCAGGCGCTGACTTCGGCGGCGAAAGAGGATCACCGTTCGGTTTCCTCGCTGGTCGAACTCATCATCGCCAAATGGCTGCGCGACAACGGCTATCTCGCCGGCAAGCCCGAGCGGGCGGCGGCGCGCGCGATGCTGGACGCCTGAGCATCCTCGATCCGGGCCGGTGCAGGCCGCCGGCCCGGATATCTTCGCCTCAGAGTGCTGGCTACGAAGCCGTCAGCGCCTGCCACATTGCTCAGGATACAGGTTCAGAGGTTGCTCCTTGCAGTTGTTGAGGATGCGCCGGAACAATGCTTGTAAATAGCAGCACAAAGCTTCTGCTACCAAAGTTGTAATCCCATAGTCATAATCCTAAAGACGCTCTCATTTTCGGGAGCGGTTTCTGGCATTTTTTCCTCCAGCCGGACGGGACGACGAGTCGCGACCGGCTTCGGCGCATCGCCAAGGGAGGACAACGATGGCAATGGCAGGAACGGCCGACGCAAGGGGGCGCGGCATGACGCGGGAGGAGAAGAAGGTCATCTTCGCCTCGTCGCTTGGTACCGTCTTCGAATGGTATGATTTCTATCTCTACGGATCGCTTGCCGCCTTCATCGGCGCGACCTTCTTCTCGAGCTACCCGGAAGCGACGCGCAACATCTTCGCGCTGCTTGCCTTTGCCGCCGGCTTCCTTGTCCGGCCGTTCGGCGCGCTGGTGTTCGGACGCATCGGCGACCTCGTCGGCCGCAAATACACCTTCCTCGTCACCATCCTGATCATGGGCCTTTCGACCTTCCTGGTCGGCCTGCTGCCCGGTTCGGCCTCCTGGGGCATCGCGGCGCCGATCATCCTGATCGCCCTGCGCATGCTGCAGGGCCTGGCGCTGGGTGGCGAATATGGCGGCGCGGCCACCTATGTGGCGGAGCATGCCCCGGACGACCGGCGCGGCTACTACACCTCGTGGATCCAGACCACGGCTACGCTCGGGCTGTTCCTGTCGCTGGTCGTCATCCTCATCATCCAGGGATCGATGTCGAAGGAAACATTCGCCGCCTGGGGCTGGCGCATCCCGTTCCTGCTGTCGTTCATCCTGCTCGGCATCTCGGTTTGGATCCGGCTTTCGCTCAACGAGTCGCCGACATTCCAGCGCATGAAGGAGGAGGGCAAGGGCTCCAAGGCGCCGTTGACCGAGGCCTTTGGCCAGTGGAAGAACGCCCGCATCGCGCTGCTCGCGCTGCTCGGCCTTACCGCTGGCCAGGCCGTGGTGTGGTATTCCGGCCAGTTCTACGCGCTGTTCTTCCTGCAGAACGTGCTCAAGGTCGACGCCGTGTCGGTCAACATCATGATCGCCATCGCCTTGGCGCTCGGCACCATCTTCTTCGTGGTGTTCGGCTGGCTCTCCGACAAGGTCGGCCGCAAGCCGATCATCATGGCCGGCCTGGCGCTCGCCATCGTCACCTACTTCCCGCTGTTCAAGGCGCTGACCTGGGCCGCCAATCCTGCTCTGGCCACCGCGCAGCAGAACACGCGCGCCACCGTGACCGCCGCTCCGGGCGACTGCAGGTTCCAGTTCAACCCGGTCGGCACCGCCAAGTTTACCACGTCCTGCGATATCGCTACGTCGTTCCTCACCCGCAACTCGGTGCCGTATGACGTGGTCGCCGGTCCCGCCGGGTCGCCGGCGACGGTGAAGATTGGCAACGAAACCATCGAATCGTTCGACGCGGTGGCGGCGGGCGATCAGGCAACGGCCAAAACCGCCGCGTTCAACAAGGCGGTCAATATCGCGCTCCACGGCGGCGGATATCCGCTCGTCCGCGGCGCCGCGACCGTCGCCGACCAGAAGCTCGACGCCTTCGTCGCCGCCAATCCGGAACTGACGCTCGACGCGGCGGCCATCCGCGCCGGCGAGAAGAAGACGGTGCCGGTGGCGCAGGCAATCAAGGACAAGCTGGTGACCGCAGAGGAAGCCGGCAGCGCCACCGAGATCACCGCCTTCAGCATCCCCGCCGCCGGCGCCTTCACCATGGTGGCGGCAGCGGATCAGGTGAACTGGCCGATGGTGATCGGCATCCTGTTCATCCTCGTCCTCTACGTGACGATGGTGTACGGGCCGATCGCGGCGATCCTGGTCGAGATGTTCCCGACCCGCATCCGCTATACCGGCATGTCGCTGCCCTATCACATCGGCAATGGCTGGTTCGGCGGCCTGTTGCCGGCGACGGTCTTTGCTATGAGCGCAGCCAAGGGCGACATCTATTTCGGCCTCTGGTATCCCATCGCGATTGCGGCCATGTCGCTGGTCGTCGGCATGCTCTTCGTCAGGGATACGCTCGGAACCGACCTGCACGCCAAGGAATAGGGTTTCGCGGCGACCTATCGTGAACCGGCGGGCGGCGACGCCCGCCGGTTCTCTTTTTGGTCCGATCGGAGCCGGACCGGCAATGCCAGCCGAGGGGCGATCCTCAGCGGAAGGAGGGCAGGCTGGGCAGTTTGGGCAGGCTTGGCGGCTTCTTGTTCGCCCATTCCTTCGCCTGTTTCGACAGGTCCTTGCCGAGCTTCTTGGCGTCGTCGATATGTTTCTTCAGTTCGGCCTTCCTGGCCTCGAACTCGGCCTTCTTGGCCTCGTATTTGGCTTTCGCCTCCTCGATCTTGGCCTTTGCCGCTTCGTATTTTTCGCGGGCTTCCTGAAGCTTTTTCTCGGCCTTGGCCCGCGCCTCGTTGATGCGGTCCTCGAGCTTCTTCTTCTCGGCCAGAAGCTCGTTGTAGCGCTGCTTCAACTCGTCGATCTTCTGCTGCGCCTTCGCCGCAAGCTCGGCGACCTTCGCAGCCGCCTCTTCATAGGCTTTCTGAGCTTCGGCCAGTCCCTGCCTGACTTCGTCGAGCGCGGCCAGCACGGCCGGAGGCACCAGCCCCGGCGGAAGGGCGACCAGGGCAGCGTCCAGGGCGTTCAGCGCGGGCACGGCGTAGTCGGCGAAGGGTGAGGCCGGCAGGCTCTTCACCTTCTCGATCGCCTGCACGGCGGCAGGGACTGCCTTGGCGATGGCCTCCATGACCACGGGCAGGTCTGGTGGCTCGGGCACGGCGGGCAAGGAAAGATCGGGGGCGCCCGGCATGTCCGGCATTGCGGGAACTGCCGGCGCGAGATCGAGCGCCGCCTTGGCCATCGCGGATAGCAGGCCGGTCTCCATCGCGGGGATGGCGGGCATTTCTGGCGGCGCGGGCAGCGACGGCATCGCCGGCACGTCCGGCATGGCAATCGCGGGAAGCGCCGGCATGCTGGGCAGCGAGGGCGTGACCACGCCGATCTCGCCGATGATGACCGTTGGCCAGCCCTGGACGATCACCCCGCCATGCGCGGTGTTGTCGCCGATGCGCGCGGCGTTCAGCCCCATGATATAGACCCCCGCCGAGCCCCGGACGATCACGTCGGGCGGACCGACGCAGATGCACATGTCGGTGATGCGGGCGGCGGGAAGATTGCCGATCAGCACCAACGGCGCACCGGGCGCCACGATCGGGCCGCCGACATGAGGGATCGGCACCACGGCGGGCGTCTGCATCGGGCAGACATGCATGTCTGTAAGGCGGGCAGCAGGAGGCATGGGTCAAATCCCCACATTGATCGGATCGCGACTCTGCCCCGTCCAATCCTCACTGCCCCATGAGGCGGACACCTCATAATCGCTTTTTGGACAAGACTTGTCCAGCATGGCGTTTTGCGGTGCTTTTCTGTACTTTGCTGCGCGGCCGTGAAACTCCGGCGAGCCTTGCTGCCGGTAGGTTACGCTCCGCCTTTCTTCGCGGTCGGTTATGCCGGCCAGCACAACGCCAGACATAGGCAGGTTTCGATGAAAATCATTGCTTGCGGCCAGGCCGCCACCAAGATTGCACCCGATTCCTACTTCACCGGACGCGTGTTGCAGACACCCATCATCGAGGCGGAGGAGCCGGCGCGGCTGAGGGCGCTGAGCGTGGCCTTCGAGCCCGGCGCACGCACGGCATGGCACACCCACCCGCTCGGCCAGACGCTCTATGTCGTCTCCGGGGCCGGACGCGCTCAGGTCTGGGGCGAGCCGATCCACGAGATCAGGGCCGGCGACGTGATCTTCTTCGCGCCAGGCGAAAAACACTGGCACGGCGCGGGATCGACAACGGCGATGACACATATCGCCATGCAGGAAGGTCTCGACGGCAAGACCGTCGACTGGCTCGAAAAGGTTTCCGACGAGCAATACGGGGCGTGAGGGCGGAGAGGGAAATCGGCGGACAGGGCGAGCCAGTCAGGATCGACCAGCCGCGAGCCTTTCGGCAATTAGCGCAGTAAACAGGGCAGACTCCTCCCCGACCGCACGGATGGTTCCCGATTTGCGTTTGGTGCCAAAATCGAGACCCGCGAAGAACATGCCCGGCACGGTACCGACCCCTCCCACATGGATCGGCTGGCCCTGTTCGTCGAGCGCGCCGGCGACGCCGATATAGCTGTAGTCGCCGCGAAAGCCGGTGCACCAGATGATGCAGCCGAGGTTTGACACGTCGAGTTCAAGTATCGGCGGATCGGGCAGGCGTGGCGCAACCGTTTCAGCCGGATCCTCTTCGGCCGGCGGTGCATCGATGCCGGACCGGTTGATATAGGCGTCGATCCAGTTCTTGACTCGGGCCGATGCCTCGTCGCCGAGGAGGATATTGGCGACGACATCGTCTCGGAAGGTCAGCCTCCCGTCGTTGAAAAGGCCGGTAAGCCGCCCCGTCAGCATCACGCCCTCGGACGAAAGGAACTGGAGAGACAGCGTGCGGGTCGCGCCAATCACGCCGCGAGCTGGCAACCGCCCGTCTGGCGCGGCGGCGATCAGTTCGGCGCGGCTGACATCCATGAAGCCGCTGTCATCGAGCCAGCGCAAAGTATCCTTGCCGCGATAGCGGCGTATGAGGCGGCCAACCCTGCCGGTCGACAGATAGACGGTCCTGCCGGCACCAACCAGGTCATGGGCGATCTGCCCGCCTGATTGGCCTGAGCCGACCACCAGGACGGGTCCTGCCGGCAAGCTGTCGGCGCTTCGGTAGTCGCAACCGTCGATCTGCGGCAGCAGCAAGGGCGCAGCCCATGCCGGACGCGGCAGCGGACGGTTGAGGCTGCCGGTGGCGATCACGACATTGCTGGCGCGCACGGCCGCGCCAGCGACCTCGACGATAAATCCGCCGTCATCGCCGGTCGACAGCGCCGTTACCGCGCGGCCTTCCTCGACAGGCAGCCCATGCCGATGCGCGTAATCCTCAAGCAGGGTGATGAACTCGATACACGTCAGTGCGCCGTCGGGGTCTGGGCCATCGTAATTTTCACCAGGCATCAGCGTATCGGCAGTGGTGGTATTCAGCCGGAAAGTATCCCACCGTTGGGTTCGCCATGTCTCCCCGATGCGCGCGCGCTCGAAAACGGTATGGCGGATACCGCGCTGGGCCAGTTCGTAGCTGACACCCAGCCCTGCCCAACCCGCACCGATGACCACAGTGTCCACCGAGCGCCCCTGATCTTAGCCATGGCTTAAGGTCTGTTGAGATTCAGGCCAGGACAAGCCGAAAATGGTGTTTTTCGAGAACCGCAGCGCAGTGTACGTGGAGGTACATGAGCATCGGAAGCGCAGAAAAGCACCATTTGCAGGCCGTCCTGACCTGAATATCAACAGACCTTAATCAGGTAATAGAAAAATTCGTCCTATTTCAACATCCGCACGCAGTGAATCGCACCGCTGATGGAAAGCAAAGCGGTCGTTGCGTCGAACTTTTCGTCCAGCACGGTCCTCGGATGCGGACACCACGCATTGGATTCACCTGTGGCCGAAAAAGAAAAACCCGGCGCTGGGGGCCGGGTTACTTCTTTCTTTGTCCTAGCGCTCCGCTCAGCTCAGGCTTGCCGTAAACCGCTGGATGCGCACGCAGGCCTGTTCCAGCAGCGTCTCCGAGGTCGCGTAGGAGATGCGGAAATTCGGGCCGAGCCCGAAGGCCGTGCCGAACACCACCGCCACGCCCTCGGCTTCCAGAAGCTCGGCGCAGAAATCCTCGTCATTGGCGATGACCTTGCCCGACGGCGCTTTCTTGCCGATCAGCGCATCGCAGGACGGGTAGACGTAGAAGGCGCCTTCCGGCGAGGGACAGACGATGCCGCGCGCCTGGTTGAGCATCGACACGACCAGGTCGCGCCGGCCTTGGAAGATCGCCTTGTTGGTGGCGATGAAGTCCTGCGGGCCGTTCAGCGCTTCCACCGATGCCCATTGCGCAATCGTGCAGGCGCCGGACGTCTGCTGGCCCTGGATCATGTCCATCGCCTTCAGGAGCTGGATCGGCCCCGCCGCGTAGCCGATGCGCCAGCCGGTCATGGCATAGGCTTTCGATACGCCATTCATCGTCAGCGTGCGGTCGTAGAGGTTCGGTTCTACCTCAGCGATGGTCTTGAAGACGAAATCGCCGTAGGTCAGGTGCTCGTACATGTCGTCGGTCAGCACCCACACCTGCGGATGCTTCAGCAACACGTCGGCCAGCGCCCGCAACTCGGCCTCGGTATAGGCCGCGCCCGACGGGTTGGACGGTGAGTTGAGCACCAGCCACTTCGTCTTCGGCGTGATCGCCTTTTCCAGCGCCTCCGCCGTCAGCTTGAAGCGGTTGGCCGAGGTCGTCGCCGCGAAGGTCGGCGTGCCGCCGCATAGCAGCACCATCTCCGGATAGCTCACCCAGTACGGCGTCGGAATCACCACCTCGTCGCCGGGGTTCAGCGTCGCCATGAAGGCGTTGAACAGGATCTGCTTGCCGCCGGTGCCGACGATGGTCTGCTCCGGCTTGTAGTCGAGATTGTTCTCGCGCTTGAACTTTTTCGCGATCGCCTCGCGCAGCGGTGCGATGCCGGAGACCGGCGGATACTTGGTCTCGCCGCGGCGGATCGCCTCAATCGCCGCGTTCTTGATATTGTCCGGCGTGTCGAAATCCGGCTCGCCGGCGCCCAGCCCGATGACGTCGCGGCCTTTCGCCTTGAGCTCGCGCGCTTTCTGGGTGACCGCGATCGTGGCGGAAGGCTTCACGCGGGAAAGGGCGTCGGCAAGGAATGCCATGACAGGATGTCTCCAAGGGGTTCGGATCGGCGTAGCGCCGTGGTTGAGCGCCCGCGCAAAGTCGATCGTTCGGACGACGTCCGGCCGCGGGCGAAGCTCTAATGTCCGATCACGGCCCGATGCGCAAGCGCCGCATCGTTACCGCGACAATTCTCGTTCCTTTAGCAGCTTCGTTAACGACCGATAAAAGCTTGCCTGCCTATGGTCACCGGCTATCGGCAGCAGAGGCAGACGTGTCGCGCAGTTCGGTTCTCGCCCATATCGTCAGGGACGATGATGGCACGTCGAAAGGCGTGTGGGGTCCGTTCGTGCTGAAAAGCGCGTTCCAGCCGATCTTCGCCTTCCACCATGGCAAGCTGTCGATTGCTGCGTTCGAAGGGCTGATCCGCCCGCTCCGAAACGACGTACCCGTTCCACCCACCTCGTTCTTCGCCGCATTGCCGGCGATGGACCGTTTTCACGTCGAGACCCTTACCCGCACGCTGCACCTGATCAACGCCGCCGCCTGCCTGCCCAGGGAGACGGCGATCTTCGTGAATTTCGATCCTTCCGTCTTCATCGACAGGGTGATTGCCGACGCCGCGCTGTCCGACATGCGGATCACCCTGAACGAGGTCGGGATCGACCCGGGCCGTGTCGTCTGCGAGGTGACAGAGCAGAAATCCGGATCGCAGGAGGCGTTGTACGAGTTCGTACAGGCACTGCGTGTCAACGGCTTCAGGATAGCGGTCGACGATTATGGCGCTGCCGATTCCGACATCGACCGGATCAAGGCGCTGCGGCCGGAGATCGTCAAGTTCGACGCGCACTGGATCACCAATCTGATGGAGTCCGGTCCCGGCTTCGGCTTGCTGTCCGCCATGGTCGAGATTTTCACCGGGCGCGGAATTACCACCGTCTTCGAAGGCATCGAGGAGAACTGGCAGCTTGAACTCGCCGAGAAGTCCGGTGCGTCGATGGTGCAGGGTTACGTGCTTGCCCGGCCCGAGATCGCTCCGACCAGCTTCGCGTCGTTCCCGACGGTCGCGATGCCCGTTGCCGGCCTCCCCCGCCGCGCGGAACCGCTGGTGGCGAAACAGCGGCCAGCGGTACCTCAGATCAGGCCGGGTACCAGAACCTTCGGCCGTAAAGTCGTTCCATGAGCCCGGACGAACAGGAGTCTCCGGTCGCGCGGGCGATCGCCGTCGACGAGATCGGCCTGTCTTTCGGCATCCTTGGCGCTTTCCGGCTGAAAACCACCTATCAGCCGATCTTCGGCCGGCTTGGCGAGATGCTGGTGCCGGTCGCAATGTCGGCGGCCGTCCGGATTGAGCGTGGCGGCAAGCCCGCGCCTGAGGACGCATTATCCACCCTGACGCCGGAAGAACTGGCGCTGTTGCCCCGTATCGGCCGCCGGCTGGCGGTGCGCAACCTCGCGCATGTCGGCTGCGAGGAGCCAGATTTCGATCTGATGCTCGGTCTTTCGGGCGACGTCGAAGTGCTTGCCGCGGAAGTCGACGTGCTGCTGGAGGAAGCCGGCTCGGCGGGTCTGGCGAGGGACCGGATCTGTTTCGAGCTGAGTGGCCTGGTCGGGGCGAGCGCCTTCGGCCTGCTGGCAGCGGGCCTGGAGCGTCTGGGTGCATCCTACGCGCTCGACCTCGAGACGGCGAGCAACTTGCCCGGCGGCTCCGGCGTGCAGATCGAACCGCCGGTGGTGCGTGTTCCGCCGGCCTGGACGCGCCGCATCGTCGGCGAGGCCGTCCTGTTGCGCGTGTTCCGGCTGCTGGTGACGACGCTGAAGCGCCGCGGCGCCGCCGTCCAGATCGAGGGCATCGAAGACGCCGCGCAGTTGCGTGCCGCGATCGCCGCCGGGGCCGACCGGCTGCAGGGCGACTATCTCTCACCGCCGGCTCTCGCCGGCACCGACTTCGACGATTCTCCACGCGCCTTCGCGGACCTGATCGGCGCGCCTGCGAATGTGGTGCCGCTCTCGGCCTGACCGATCAACCACGCTGATCGATCCTCAAGGATAAATCGTTGGACAGTTTTGGCCTCACGGTCCTCTTTGGGAGGCTACAGGCGGGAGGGAAACGATGATCACCATCTATGGCATGACCAATAGCGGCAATTGTTACAAGCCGCGCCTGCTTCTGGCAAAGCTCGGCATAAAATTCCGGCATGTCGAGACGGCATCCGGCGCCGCCGGCACAAAGTCTTCCGCCTTCCTCGCCAGGAATCCCAATGGCAGAGTGCCGTTGCTGGAATTCGATGACGGCCGCGTGCTGGCCGAATCCAATGCCATGCTGCTGTATCTGGCGGAGGACAGCCGCTTCCTGCCCGCAGACGCCTATTTGCGCGCGCTCGCCTATCAATGGCTGTTCTTCGAGCAATACAGCCACGAGCCCTATATCGCGGTCCGCCGCGCGCTGCTCATCATGCCGCACCGGGCGGCCGACGCGACCCCGGAACGGCTGGCCGCGACGCTTGCCGGCGGCAACAAGGCGCTGGCGGTGATGGAGGAGCAACTGGCAAGGACGCCGTTCTTCGCCGGTGATGCGATGACCGTCGCCGACATCGCGCTCTATGCCTATACGCATGATGCCGAGGCGGGCGGTTTTGATCTCAAAACCTATCCGGCAGTTGCGGCATGGCTCGATCGGGTTGCCGCCGATCCGGGCCATGTGCCGATCGGCTGGACGGGCTGATACTGCGCCGAGCTCCGTTCCGCCCTTGGCTACGGCAACAACGGTCGCCCGGACAGGTCGGCTGCCACGATCCCAAAAATGAAAAAGGCGGGAAAAATCCCGCCTTTCCAAGCTTCCAGCGAAGTGCGGTCGATCAGACCTTGGCCAGCTTGCCGGCGGCGGACTTGCCGGTGCGGCGGTCCTGCTCGATCTCGAAGCTGATCTTCTGGCCCTCGACGAGGCTCGTCATGCCGGCGCGCTCAACCGCCGAGATGTGAACGAACACGTCCGCGCCACCGGCGTCCGGCTGGATAAAGCCATAACCCTTGGTGGTGTTGAACCATTTGACGGTACCGGTAGCCATCTTGTCTCCTAAAGTCGCTACGTTGTCTGACCGGGCTGCGGCGCCCGGCGGGCCCTATCGAAATTTGCAGATGAACGTCAGCGGACGCGAGGCTGTCGCGAGCTACCGATCGACCGAAAATTCAATTGCTCGCGTATAAAATGCTTCGCCTTTCGAGACAAGGGGTGTTCGGGCTGGCGGCTCACGGCGTCGTGATGCAAAGTGACATATCGACGCTGTACCGGATGCGGAAATCCTCCGTATCTCCTTACGCGGTGAAGCCGGCGAAAGTGCCGGCCCCGTCCAACCGGCGGAGTTTTGTGATGAAAACCGTGCTATTGGGTCTCGCACTCGCGATGGTCGCGGGCGACGCCTATGCGATATCGCGCTACAATTCGATGGGCATGAGCTGCGGCCAGGTGCAAGCGCACATCGAAAACGAGGGCGCCGTGCTCATGCGCTACAGGTCGCGCAGCGGCGCGCCGCTCTACGGCCGCTATGTCGCCGACATCCGCTTCTGCCCGAGCAGCACGCGGCCGGAATGGCGCTACATCCCGGCCGCCGATACCGGCCAATGCCCGGTGCTGGAATGCGAGTATTTCGATCTCGACGACGATCCTTTCCTGTTTGGACGGTAAGGGCATCTCGCGTTCCATTGCGTGACAAGCGGTGGGCCGAAGGCCGGGAAAAGCCAATGGTTTGGCTTTTCCCGGTAAACCGTCAGATGTTCCTATTGCCGCCGCTGCCGGGCTTTTGGGCGTAGCAAACGGCCGGTTTCATCCGCTGCACAACGAGCCGATTGCCCGAAACATTAAAGTTCTGTAAAGCGGCAATGGGGACAACAGCAAGCAGCAGCCGCATTGCCCGACATTTCGAGACTCCTTCTGCTGATCGCAGCGCTCGCGCCTGTCGCGCTGGCCGGCTGCGAATCGACCGGAACCGGCACGTCCGCGAGCTTCAACCTCGCGCCGACCGACCATGTCCTGCCCGAGACCGTCTCGGTCCTGCCCAGCCCTTCGGGCGAGGTGTCGGTCGCCAGCTACGTCCAGCCTGCATCGGTGAGCGGAGCGGCGAGCGCCGTGCAAGCCGCTGCCGCGGTAAAAACGCCCGAGACCGCCGGCGCTTCGGCAGCCGCTGCTGCTGCAAAACCGGCGGACGCCGGGTCGACGGCCGCTGCCGCCCCCAAGCTGGTGGAAACCGCGACCGCGACGCCGGCCGCTGCCACGACAAAACCGGTCGAGCAGGGAAAAGCCCCGGCGATTGCCGCCGCCGCGAAACCGGCAGCCGTCGCCGCGGCGAAACCGGCCGCCACGAACGATAAGACGAAGGCGGCCGCCCTGTCTAAATTCCCCGAAGCTCCCGCCCCTGTGGCCTTCGCCTCGGCGAACGAAGCCAATGTGCCGGTGACGCTCGCCTCCTATTTGAAGTCCAACAGCCCGAGCCCGCTCGACCAGCTCATCGCCAAATATGCCGCCGTGTATGAGGTGCCCGTCGACCTCGTCCGCCGAGTGGTCAAGCGCGAGAGCAATTTCAACCCGGCCGCCTTCAACCGCGGCCATTACGGCCTGATGCAGATCAAGCACGCCACCGCGCGCGGCATGGGCTACCAGGGCCCGGCAAAGGGCCTGTTCGACGCCGAGACCAATTTGAAATACGCGGTCAAATACCTGCGCGGCGCCTTTATGGTGGCGCAAGGCAACCACGACCGCGCCGACCGCCTCTACCAGAGCGGCTACTATTACCACGCCAAACGCATGGGCCTGCTGGATGAGACCGGGGTGGGCAAGGATCGCGTGAGACGGCGCGGCGCCTCGATGTGAGCCAGCGCGTCGTCCGTCGAAATATCCTCCGGCCAGCCATAGGCGGCGACGACCGCTGATTGTAGAGATTGGTCAGCGTCCGTTCCTTGAGCTTCACCGCCGCTTCGACGTTCTTCGCCCTTTCCGTCTCCACCAGCGCACGCTCAAGCTTGTGGCTGGATCGTGGGCGCCTGATCCGAACCAAACCACCCGTCGCACCATGCCTACTCGCCGGCCCTGTCCACTGCGCCGCTCCGCCGGCGAATTATGAAGCATAGCCTGTCTATGGGGAGAGCTTCTCCATTATTTTTTTATAACCGTTTATTTTCAAGCACATAAAAAATAAATTCGGCGATTTCATCCCCGCTGGCTGATCCTGCCTCATAATCCCGGCCATCGCCCTCGCGGGACCACGGGTCATGAACCGGATGAGCGTGGAGGGGGACGGCGCCGGGGTGGCCGCGTAACGGTGCGCGGCTTGGCAAGAGCCTTGAGACCCGGGCCCCAGATCGCGACGACAAGCCTCGGATTGAGCCGGGGCGGTATCAGCGGTCGGGCAAGCACGCCGGCGGGGCGCAAGGTTCGCGCCACGTATTGTTACTTTGAGAGGCTCGGCCTCGCGCCCCGCTTCCCACTCTTCATCAATGGCCAGACGCGAAAGCAGGGCGTGGCGACGATCAAACGCGCCCCAGAACAGGAAAGGTTTTTCCATGCGCGACGATAGCGAAAATGACCGTCCAAAGTACGAGCGCCTGCCCTGGACCTGGGACACGCTGCCGCCCTCCATGCGCGATGCGATTGCCGACGCGCTGCGTCTCGCCGCCACCGCGGGCGGCTCGCCGGCGCGCTGCCGGCGCAAGCAGTGCAAGCAAACGCGCCGATGCAGCTTCAAGCTGGACAAGCACGGCGACGGCATCTGCCTCGGCGGCATCAGCGATCCGATGGTCCGCGAGGCGGCGCTCATGCTGAAATACGCTTCCGACTTCTGGGCGAAGCGCGGGCCGTCCTGGGGAGCCATCCTCGATGCCGAGAAAAAGCTTCGCGATGCCAGGTTCTAGGCTGCATGCAGGGGACACGAGGCGCCTTCCAACCGCCCTCGCATCCCCGGCCGTCGCACCCCACATATCCGGAAAATATTCCTTTCCGAAAGGGGGTGCCCCATGGGCTATCATGACAAGGATCTCGGCGCCGACGCTTCGCTGCTCGACGCCTATTCGACAACCGTCGCGGATGCGGTCGACCGCGTCGGCCCGGCCGTCGCCCGCATCGAGCGCACCGGCGGCCAAGCCGGCCACGGCTCGGGTTTCGTCATCTCGCCGGACGGGCTGATCGTCACCAACAACCATGTCGTCGAGGATTCCCGCGCCGTACGTGTCACGCTGCCGGACGGGGTTTCCGGCGAGGGCAGGGTGCTCGGGCGCGATCCCGATACCGACATCGCGCTGGTGCGGGCCGACCTCAGCCCGCCGGTCTTCGCGCCGCTGGGCGACAGCAAGCGGCTGAGGCGCGGCCAGATCGCTATTGCCATCGGCAATCCGCTCGGCTTCGAGTGGACGGTGACGGCGGGCGTCGTCTCGGCGTTGGGGCGCTCGATGCGCGCCGCCACCGGCCGGCTGATCGACGACGTCATCCAAACGGATGCGTCGCTCAATCCCGGCAATTCCGGCGGGCCGCTGGTGTCGTCGGCCGGCGAGGTGATCGGCGTCAACACCGCCGTCATCCATGGCGCGCAAGGCATCGCCTTCGCGGTCGCCTCCAACACGGCGAATTTCGTGATCTCGGAGATTCTTCGCTTCGGCCGGGTGCGCCGCGCCTTCATCGGCGTCTCCGCCGACACCATCACGCTGCCGCGCCGCACTGCTTTGCGCGCCGGGCTGCAGCGCGACACGGCGGTGCGGCTGCGGACCGTCGAAAAGGATGGTCCAGCCGGCCGAGCGGGTTTGCGCGAGGGCGACGTGATCCTGTCGATCGACGGGCGTCCGGTCGCCGGTGTCGACGATCTCATCCGCCTGCTCGACGGCGAGCGCATCGGCAAGGAGGCCAGCGTCTCCGTGCTGTCGCCGCGCGGTCTGGAGACGAAGGCGGTGGTGCCGGTGGCGCGAGGATGACGCCGCTGCAAGGTCAAGCTGGACCGGTCCCGGCGCCTCGGCCAGGCTCACGCTCCGGCGGCGGCCTCGGCATATTGCGCCAGAAATGCCTCGCTCGGCGGGATCGGCTTGATCACATCGATCAGCACGCCGTTAGGGTCGGCGGTGATGAAATGGCGCTGGCCAAACTCCTCGTCGCGCAAGGTGTGCAGGATCGGCAGGCCGGCCGCCTGGACCCGCGCGTAGACCGCGTCGGGGTCGCGCACCTCGAAGTTGATAAGCAGCCCCTGCGACTTCGCTCTGCCGGCCAGCGGCACCGTCTCGTGGTCCCACTGGACGATGCCGAGATTGACGCGCTTGTCCTCGGTCGATTGCAGATGCACGTACCAGTCGTTCTCGAACAGCGCCTGGAAGCGGAAGTGCTTCTTGTAGAAGGCGGCGGTGCCCGCCACGTCGTCGGTCATCAGCACGGGGTAGTAGCTCGTCGTTTTCATGGCCTTTCCTTTCCTCCTTATCAGACATACAGTCTGTATGTTTCTGAGAATTAACATACAGGCTGCATGTATGCAAGAGAAAAGACCACGGCGGACCAATCAAGAGCGCAGCGATACGACGCGAACCGAATTGATGGCCGCCGCGCGCCGGCTGTTCATCGAAAGGGGTTATGCCGACACCGCCACGCCCGACATCGTCGTGGCCGCCGGCGTCACGCGCGGCGCGCTCTATCATCATTTCGAGGACAAGAAGGCGCTGTTTGCGGCGGTGGCCGAGGCCGAGGCCGAGGCTGTTGCCGACGAGATCGAGGGGGCTACGCCGGACGACATGCGGCCGCGCGAGGCCCTCATCAAGGGTGGCGAAGCCTATCTCGCCGCACTGGCGCTGCCGGGGCGCACGCGGCTGCTGCTGCTCGACGGGCCCGCCGTGCTGGGTCGCGCCGGCATGGACGCGATCGACAACCGGCATGGCACGCGTTCGCTGCGCGGCGGCATCCTGTTCGCGGTCAGGGCAGGGGATTTGCCGCAGAACCTGCCGGTGGAGGCGGCGACGCAGCTTCTGGCTTCGGCCTACGACCGCGCCGCCCTGTCGATCGAAACAGGGGGCGATCCGGCCGAATACCGCAAGGGGCTGGCCCTGCTGATCGACGGGCTGGCGGCGCTCGCGGGATGAACGAAAAGCGTTGCGTGGCTGAAGCCTGTGGATGGAGCGGCCGTGAACCGAATGGTCAGCCGAACATGCGGTCGCCCTGTTCGTTGACGATCTGCTGACCCTTCTTCAGCGCCATGTCGGCGGCTTCGTCCTGCGAAGAAAAGCGGTCGGCGCGCACGAAGCGATGTTCCTTGACCACCCCGCCGATCTCCTTGGAGATGACGCCGCAAGTCTGGAACTGGCCGTCGGCCTTGTAGGGCGTGGCGCGAATGGTGAAGCCGTTATAATCGAGCGCGCTGCCGACCGGCTTGCCTTCGCTTTCGCCACCCTCGCTGCCGCCGCCACCGCCGAACAGACGTTTCAGAAAAGACATTTTTGATCCTCTCGATTTGCCGGCACCGTATCCAATCATGATGTCGCCGTCGAGAAGCCGGCCGCGTTGCCAGGGCGGTCAGGCGAGATGCAATACCACCTCGCGTCTATGCGGACTCGTGCGGTGCTCGAATAGGTAGATGCCTTGCCAAGTGCCCAGCGCCAGTTTTCCCTGCATCACCGGGATCGACAGCGACACCGCCGTCAGCGCCGCCTTGATATGTGCCGGCATGTCGTCCGGGCCTTCTAGGCGATGCACCAGGAACCCCATTGACGGATCGTCGGCGGGCGGCACCAATCGCTTGAAGAAGGCGTCGAGGTCGCGCCGGACATCCGGGTCGGCGTTTTCCTGCACCAGCAGCGAGCAGGAAGTATGGCGCACGAACAGAGTCAGCAGGCCGGTTTCGATTCCGGCCTCGCGGACGAAGTGTTCGGCGCGGTCGGTGAATTCGTAGAGGCCGGGGCCGCGCGTCGAAACGGTGATGATCGTCTGGTGCATCGCCTCGTCTTCTCGGGGAAGCTCGGTCAGAGCGGCTTCAGGCCCAGTGCAGACAGGCATAGCTTAAGCTCGGGTACCCGCACGGACACGATCTCGTCGGTCGGTCGGGCCTCGAACACGGTGCGATAACCGTCCACGCCGAGAGCGCGATGGACGTGCGTGACTAGTGTGTTGGCGTTAGTGACCCAGATTTCCGGGATGCCGAAAGCGGCGTAGATGCCGATCTTGCGGCCAAGGTCATAACGCAGGCTAGTGTCGGCGATCTCGATGGCGAGCAGCACGTCATGACCTCGTACGTCGCCCGGCGCGATGGTGCGCGGGAAGACGCAGAAGTCCGGCTCTACAAACGAGTTTTCGTCCAGCCGAAGTGTCGTTTCCTGCATGACGCGCATGTCGCGCGGCCTGACCCCCTGAAAATGCTCGTTCAAATCCCCCTTGACCATTTCATGGCGCGCGCCCCTGGGTGACATCGGCACGACCTCCCCGCCGATCAGCTCGAACCGCTCATCCTGGTCAATGATGCCGGCCGCTACCATTGCCTCGATCTCGGCCACCGTCCACGGCCGCCGCGGCATGCCATCGGCGGCCTGCGTGGTCGCCGGCCACACCATGTCCAGATGGAAGCGCTCGTTCATGGCCTGTAGCCTAACACAAGTTGAACGAAACCGCGACCGGTCCTCATCGCTCGGTCAGCGCCAGCCTCGCCCCCAGCATCACGAAAGTGGCCGCAAAGGTGCGGCGCATCCAGGTCATCACCCGGCGGCTGCCGACGATCTTGTCGCGGACCGCTGCCGCGCACAGGCCATAGACCGAGAAGATGAGGAAGGTGGCGAGCATGAATACGCCCGACAGTTCCAGCATGCGCATGAGCACATGCGGCTCGGTCGGCGCGATGAACTGCGGCAGGAAGGCGACGAAGAAAATCGACAGTTTGGGGTTGAGCAGGTTGAGCAATATGCCGTCGACAATCACTTGCCGGGCGGAGCGGCGGTCCGGC
Organism: Mesorhizobium sp. IMUNJ 23232; assembly: GCF_044326205.1. Classification (NCBI taxonomy): domain Bacteria; kingdom Pseudomonadati; phylum Pseudomonadota; class Alphaproteobacteria; order Hyphomicrobiales; family Phyllobacteriaceae; genus Mesorhizobium; species Mesorhizobium sp. IMUNJ 23232. The sequence goes on along the minus strand of NZ_JBIRCY010000018.1, from coordinate 42,180 downwards.
TTCGCGTCGATCTTCAGCGCGCCGTGCTCACGCAGGCTCTGCCAGGCCATCCAGAGCAGGTAGGCGACGCCCAGGTATTTGACGATCTCGAAGGCCAGCGCGCTGGTGTGCAGCAGAGCGGCCAGCCCGGTGAGTGCTGCGATCAGATGCGGCACGATGCCCAGCGTGCAGGCAAACGCCGCGAGCACGCTAGCGCGCCCGCCGCGCGACAGGCCGGCGGCGAGTGTATAGACGACGCCGGTGCCCGGCGAGGCGACGATGATCAGGGTGGTGAGCAGGAATTCGATGGACATGGCGGCCCCGTAACGTTGAGGCCGCAGTAGATACGGCTCATGCCGCACCGTCAAATGGCGGTGCTAACGCGGATCGCTCCGCCAAACGAGAAACAGCCATCACTCATCTCACCTCGTTTTATTCGTCCGGCCCGGCTCAGCCCAACGAGTTGATGATCTCGCGATAGGCGTTTTCCGGAAAAGCCTTCAGCGTGCGTGTGCGCACATTGCCTGCCATGCCGGTCTTCAGCGCGAAACGTGCCATCACCGCGTCGTCCGGCGCCTCGCAGATGGCGACCATGTCGCAGTCACCCATCGTGAGAAAGAACTCCTTGAATGAGCCGCCCATGTCGGCAAGCTCCTTCCTGGCTGCGTCGAGCCGCTTAGGCGACTCGCGCACCGCCTTCACACCTTGGTCTGTCCAGTTAATTAGAAGCACGTAAGTAGTCATCTCGCACCTCCCTCCGGCGCTGTGACGCATTGGAGAGGCAAGGCCGGCGCCGGTTTCTTCGCCCTGCCGCCAGGCAAATTATGATCCTGCCGCAGGCGGCCGGCAAGCCATTCGCTGACGGCCAATGCGTCAGGGTGTTCCGCGGCGGCGGTAGTCGTTCTCCGGGTTGTAGAAATGCCGCCTGCCGTCCTGCCGCCACAACTTCTCGCCGATGAGGCAGTCATAGGGCGGTTTCGCCTGGATCAGCACCACCGGCGCTTTATGTCCGGCGCCCTCAGGCCGGATCGCCAACTCAAGCAGAAGCTTTCGGCGGATCGTTTCGGGAAACTGTTCCCATTCGTGCACCGGCATCACGAAGGCGGCCGGCCCGCCGATCACGCATTCGCTGAAATATTCGTCGAGGTTCGGCACGTCATAGGGCTGCGGCGCTGCGTCGGCGGTCATCACCGGTAGGCCGTTTATGGTGATGCCTTGTGCGACGATTGCATCTCGTGTCGGCACCAGCGGCGGGCCTTCATTGTTGGCGCCGTCGCCGGAAAGATCGATGACGCGCTTGATTCCCTTGTAAGGGCTGGTCTCCAGCAGATCGGCAGCGAAATTCATGGCGCCGGAAATCGATGTCTTCTGCGATTGCCATGACGGAGGCACAGCGATTTTTCGCGCCACCGCTTCGGCATCCTCGGGCGCGGCGATCACCGTCCATGGCACGACGACATTCTGTGAGGTCACGCCCGCCCATTCGAAATAGGTGACTGCGATCTTGCCATAGGCGCCCGACCGGATGGCGCTCAGCACCGCGGCATCGGTCAGCGCCGCGGCATAACCTTCGCGCTGGATCTTCAACTCGTCCTGCGTCATCGACGCCGATATGTCGGCGCCGAGCACCAGCTCGACATCAACCGGCTCGCGCCCCTGGGCTCCGGCCCGGAACGCGAATATCGACAGCACCAGACAGATCGCGATCGGCAGCCGCACCATTCGTACAGAATGGCACAGCGGCGGGCCGGCACAATTGCCGATTGGTAGAAGCTTTTGCCGAGATCCGCGGCGGATGGCGCCGGGGGCAATCGTATATCGCCCTCATTCCGATGCCGCTCGGGCTTGATGCCTCTACCGTTCGATAGAGGAGGCTGGAACCTCCGGAAGCTGCCATTTCGGATCGCGCCATCGACGCGGGTGGCCGGTCAGAAGGAATGGCAGTTCCTTTCTCGTTTCCTGGAGGTCTGGGAGACGACCTTACTTCCGTGAATACAACTTGATGCAACCATAACAGGTATTTCGTGTTTCTAGCTTCGTTATAGATGCGAGTCAGACTTCCTACGGCAACAACCGCAGGGAGAAGCGAAATGCCCACTTTCACCGGTACTAACAGCGCAGAAATCCTACCCAGTCTGGTCCTCGGTCCACTTCAAGCCCTCGGGAACGACGTCGTCGACGCGCTCGGCGGCAACGACATCGCCATCGGCTGGTCCGGAGACGACGTGATCCGCGGCGGATCCGGCGCGGACGTGATCATCGGCGGCCTGCTCAATGCTGCCGGTGTGATCACCCTCTCAGGCAACGACACCGCCGACTACACGAACTCCGCCGCCGGCGTGACTGTCGATCTATCGACGGTCGTCAACCTCGTCCTGCCGATCCTGGGCCTCAACGTCCAACTCACCGGAGCTTCTCAAGGCTTCGGCGGCGACGCAGAAGGCGACTATATGGTCGGCATCCTCAACCTGCTCGGCTCGAACAACAACGATTCTCTGAAGGGCAGCGCTGTTTCCAATACGTTGAATGGCCAGGACGGCAACGATATCCTGAACGACGGTGGCTTCGGGACTGCTGCCGATACGCTGATCGGAGGCGACGGCAACGACACCTTGATCGTCTACAATGGAGACGATGTCATCATCGAGACAACTGGCGGTGGCAACGATCGCGTCGCCGCCGGCGTCGACTACAAGCTCGCGAACGGGGTTAGCGTTGAAACTCTTAACACAACTTCGCTGCACGCCACCTATGCGGTGAATCTGACAGGCAACGAGCTCAAACAGTTGATTCGCGGCAATGATGGCGCCAACGTGATTGATGGAGCCCGCGGCAACGACACTTTGTACGGCATGGATGGGGCGGACACGTTCGGCTTCTCGACCCAACTGGGGGCTGGCAATGTCGATCGGATTGCGGATTTCAGGGTGGAGGATGACCAGATCACGTTAGACGCCTCGATCTTCACAACGCTGGCTTTCGGCGCGCTCGATGCCTCGAGGTTCATGAACAGTGCCTTAGGGCCGAGGGATGCCGACGACAGAATACTCTACAATTCGGACACCGGCTCGCTGTTCTACGACGCGGACGGAATTGGCGGAGCAGCGGCAGTAAAGTTTGCAACGTTGACGGCGGGCCTCAGCCTCAGTGCCGCGGACTTCAGCATCATCTAGGCTACCTTGCAGGGGGTCGGCACGCGCAGACGTCGCGTGCCGGCTTCAATCGTGACCTTCCTCTCGGCAGGTCACCCTCGACCTCCCTGTGCGACGCGAGGGAGGGACGGCCGAGGAAGGTTCTGGCGGAGCGCAGACGACCGCCTCCGCCAGAGACATCAGTTCTATACCGGCATCGTGCCGGCATAGACCGACGTCGGCCGCAACAGCCTGCCGGTGCGCTGCTGCTCGATCGCATGCGCGGTCCATCCGACGGAACGGCCGACCGCGAAGATCGGCGTGAAGGCGTTGCGCGGGATCTTCAGCGCGTCGAGCAGGATCGCCGTGTAGAATTCGACATTGGTGTCGAGCCTGCGCCCCGGCTTTGCCTTTGCGAGAGCTTCACGGGCATAGATCTCCACTTCGGCCATGAAACCCAGGTCGGTCTGGCCTGCGCCCAGCGAATCCACCGCCCCCTTCAGCACATCGGCGCGCGGGTCGCGCACCTTGTAGATGCGATGGCCGAAACCCATCAGCCGCTCGCCGCGCGCAAGAGCCGCATCCACCCAGGGGGCGATGTTTGCACTTGTGCCGATGGAGTCCAGCATGTCCAGCACCGGCCCGGGCGCGCCGCCATGCAGCGGGCCGCTCAGCGCGCAGTAGGCGGCCGTCACCGCCATGAACAGGTCGGCCTGGGTCGAGGCGACAACCCGCGCGGCAAAGGTCGAGGCGTTCATGCCGTGGTCGCTTACGGTGACCAGATAGGCGCCGAGCGCCTTTGCTTCCGCCTCGCTCGCCGGTTTGCCGCGCAGCATTCTCAGCGTGTCGGCCGCGTGACCGAGCTTGGCGTCCGGTGCGACTGCCGGCTTGCCGGCCGCGCGGCGCACCAGGGCGGCCGCCAGCACCGGCATGGCGCCGACCGACATGGCTTCAGGCGGGATGCCGTCCCATGGCCCGATTGCGGCGACCGCTGCGCGGAACGCGTCGACGATCGAAAGCCCGTCGGTGGCGGGCAGGATGCTCTCCAGCCGCTCGAAGGCGCGCATGCGGGCCTGCGCCAGCAGGGCGCGAGTCTCGCTCTCCGTCCTTTCTTCGGCGCCGGCGGCGGACCACAGCCGCGCGACGACACCCTCGAAGCTCGTCGTTGATGCCAGGTCGCCGACGCGGCTGCCGGCGATCACCAGTTCGCCGGCCTCGCCGTCGACATGGGAAAGCGCGGTCACAGCGGCGGCGACGCCGTCGAGGCCGGATGTCTGATGGATGGTCATCGGGTTTCTCCTTGCTGCGATGCAACAAGAATGACGCCCTTTTCATATTGATCAATCTTGATTAGCTTGATCAATATGAAAAAATCCTCTGAACCACTCTATCTCTCCGCCCAGGAGGCCGCCGGCGAGCTGTCGGTCTCGGCCGCGACGCTCTACGCCTATGTCAGCCGGGGCCTGATCCGCTCCGAACCGTCTGCCGACTCGCGTGCGAAACGCTACCGTGCCGACGACGTCCGGGCGCTGCGCAACCGCCGTACGCCGGGCGTCACCATGCGGGGAGGCGAGGCCGACCCGCCAGTGCTGGATTCCGCCATCTGCACGATCACCGAGGAGGGTTCGATCTATCGCGGCGTCCATGCGGTGGCGCTGTCCGGGCATGCGACGCTCGAACAGACGGCGACGCTTTTGTGGGACGTCAGCGGGGCCGACCCGTTTTCCGCCGCGAACCTGCCGGTGATCAGCCCGGCGATGCGCGCCGTCGCCGCCGCCACGGTTCAAGAGACTTCGATGTCGCGCGCCGCGGCAATCCTGGCGCTGGCCGGCGATGCCGATCCGCGTGCCTTCAACCGCTCACGCGACGGCCGCGCCGAGGTAGGCGCGCGGGTGATGCGGCTGCTTGCCGCGAGCATTCTCGGCACCGAGCCGTCGGCCTTGCCGCTGCACCGGCAGATCGCCGACAGTTGGACACCCGGCAACAGGGCAGCCGCCGACCTGTTCCGGCGTGGCCTCGTGCTGGTCGCCGACCACGAGCTGAACGCCTCGACCTATACGGTGCGCTGCGCCGTTTCGACCGGGCTCAATCTCTATGACGCGATCGTTGCCGGCCTGGTCGCGCTGAAAGGCCCGAAACATGGCGGCGCCGGCCCACTTGCCGCCCATATGGTCGCCGACCTTGCAGACGGCGACCTTGCCGCGAAAGTTCGCCGCCACATCGCGATGGGCGACCGCATTCCGGGTTTCGGCCACACGATCTACAAGAATGGCGATCCGCGCGCCGACAGCCTGCTGGCAGCACTTGCCGAGGCTGGCGCCGACCCGCGCCTTGCCGTCGAGGTGCCGGCCAGGATTACCGAGGCGACCGGGCTGTATCCCAACATCGATTTCGCCTTCGCGGTGATGATGCGCATGTTCGGCCTGCCGATCGGCCACGAGAGCGCGCTGTTCGCCATTGCCCGCTCCGCCGGCTGGGTGGCGCATGCGATCGAGCAGCTCGCCTCGAAAGTGCTCATTCGCCCGCGTGCCCGCTACACCGGCTCGGCGCCGGCGCGCAACGGCGGGTTCTGAGGCTGTGAGGCAACCAGGCTCGACCGAAGCCCGGCGTTCCGCCGCCCTGTCGCGGCTTTAGTCTCTCAGCCGTTGCCGGTGGCCGCGCTCTCCTGGCATGCCTGCGGCAGGCAGGCGACCAGCAATATCGCCAGGATGATCAAGGGTGATACCGGCAGACCATATTTGCCGAGTTGCGGCACGAGCGCCGGAAGCGCCCAGGCCATTCCTACCGCCACGATGATCACGGCTCGAACCCACCCTTGCAAAGCATCAACGCCGCGCAGGACGAGCAGCGCGCCGGCCAGCAGGATGCTGAGATCGTAGATATGCAGGTATGGCGTCACCAGGCAGGTGCCGATCAGCAGCAAGGCAACCTGCCGTGTCGTATTTGTCTCGCGGCTCAGCCGCCAGATCAGGAAGACCATGACCGCCCCGGCGAAGGCGAAATGCACCGCAGAGGCCGCGTCTGCGTTCAATCCCGACAGCCGCATCGAGATAAAGGTGGACGGTATCATGAGGAGGAAAGGACCCCGGCCTTCTCTCTCGAGGACGGCGAGTTCCGGCAGCGTGTCACCCAGATAGTCCCGCCAGCTTTGCACGCCGAACACCCAAACCGACAGCAGGACGAGGCAGACGGTCAACAGCCCGGTCGCGATGATAAGCGCCCATCTTCCGCGCACTATCCAGAAGAGCGGCAACAGGAAGCCGATCTGCGGCTTGATGGTCAGTATCGCGGCGGCGGCAATCGACGATCTCGACCGAAGCGAGACGCCGGCGAGAGCCGAGAGAAGAAGGCCGCAGGCCAGATTACCCATCTGGCCGCCGGAGATGCATCGCATGGCGGCCGGCGAGAACGTAAGGATTGCCGTTTCGGTCCAGGTGAAGCCGAACTTGCGCGCGCCGAAGGCCAGCAGCGCCAAGCCAAGCACGCTCCAGAGGACAAACGCCGCATAATATCCGGTAAGGCCGAACGGCCAGACGAATAGCAGGGAATGCGGCGGATTGGCCCACATCCGCAGCCCGATGTCTTCGTTTATGAACGTCTGCTGATACGCCATGAAATCCTGATGCCGGTAGACGGCATCGATGGCGTCGGAAACGATGAGCCGGCCGGTCGTCCAGACATTGACGAAGTCGGCGCCGAAAGGATGGTTGGGACTGCGAAGGTAACCGCTGCTGCCGAGATAAGCATCAACGAGCCGCCATAGAGCATAGATGGCGGCGGCCAGGGTTCCGGCGAGCCAGACAGTGGCGACGCGGATCGACGGCGCCCTGCTGACGCCCGCTGTATTTGCCGTGACGCTCACGCCGGCGGCCCCCCGCTTCGATGCGGCAGGTCTAACATGCGAACGTCAACAAATGCTTTGCCGGTGAGGCGGCAGGCCGGCACGCACGATCCGCCGATCGTTCGGACGGCACATAAACGCGAAGTTCGCCCGGTGCTCGCTACGTCGGCCCGGCGCGGGGCTCGGCAGCGGGTTCTGACGCTGTGGGAGTTCGTATTGCGTTACGGCTTGTCAGGCGATGGAGCTGCGATGTTGGCGGCGACCCAATAGCCATAGTCGCCTTTCGCGAGCGGTTTGCCGTTCTGTACACCCTGATCGGCGATCACCATGCCGGTGATCGAGGTTCCCGATCTGACGTAATGCAGGAAGATGAAGGAATGGCCTTTGCCTTCCGGCGCCTTGCCGTCGCGCACGCGCGGATAGTCGGCGGCGTCGACCCAGCCTTGCACCACTGCGCCCGGCTTCAATTTGCCGGCCCAGATATCGGTCGCTTCGACCAGCGTGCCCCATCCCTTGTAGGCCAGCGCGCCGGCAGCGCCCTTGCCGCGGTATTTCTCAGGCAGGTCGAACCACGCTTTGCCTGCGCCGAGATAGGATGACCACAGGATGACGAACGGATCGGTGAGCGACTTCTTGTCTTCCCAGTCCACCTTCGGGAAGGTCGGTCCGCCGGTCTGCCGCGATGCCTCCTCGACGCGCGCATAACAGGTCCGGTGGCATTTGCCGCCCGGCTCCTTTTGGGTCTTTTTCGCCCGATTATAGTTCTCGACCACCCGCTCGCCGATGCGGTTGGCGTAATCCTTGGCGGAGTCGCCGAAGGTCGGGATGAACACAACGCCGCGGTTCGTCTTGGCGTCGTAGACGACACCCTCGAAGGTGTAGCTTCCTCGCCCAGGGCTCGGCGCCGTGCAGCCGATATAGTTGGCGAGATACCAGTTGATCTCCTTCGGCGTGCCGGTGCGGAAATTGTAGGTGAGCAGATCACTCGCCTCCAGCGAATGATCGCTGGCGATGCCCGCAAGATTCTCCTTGCCGCCCTTGGTCAGCGGATACGGTTTCGGGTAGCGGTAGAGCGTGTCATTGGAGGCCAGCGGCGGCCACGGCGCGTGTGGTTTCGGCTCGGATTCGATGTCCTTGGTCATGTGGGTGAACCTTCGCCCGACGCGGGGACTGAAATGTTGAGAACTCCTCGCCGCGCCGATCGATGCCAGGTCGTCCGCGCATCCTGGGAGCCTCTTATAAGCCGAAATGCGGGAAATGGCCACTGCCAGACATTAATAGTGCAACGAACTCATGAGGAAGTTTGCACATTGAATCCGACTATCCTCGGATTCACCGGCGCATGAACCGGGAAAGCGTGTGCTTGCGCGGCAGTCCCAGCATTGCCTCGATCTCGCCCGGCTCCACGGACTCTCAGCAAGCCTTCCGCAGCCTGTTTGGCGGAGCCATGGCAGGTCGGGTAGCGTCAGGTCACGTCAGACGCCAAATGTATTATAGCGTAATGAACGGAAGTGCTTCGTTCATTCTGGCATAGAGGGCGCTGGCTGCACGGTGCGGATCGGCGGTAGGCAAACCCTCATTTGCCGTGCAGCAGGCTCAATCCGCTTTCGGCGGCAACTCGAAGAGCCCGGCGAAGTTTTCGAGTGCCGCCCTATCGCCATCGATGACGAGCGCCCCTTGTCCTTCAAGTGTCGCCAGAGGCACTTTGCCGTAGATTAACCCGGCTAGAGTCTCCGGCGTGCTCGTCACAAGTGCATCGCTGCGCAGCGGCGCGCCGCGCTCCGTGATCAGGCGCCGGTCGCGCACGCCGACGGTAAAAGCCTCCGGCCCGAGGCGGAACTCCATCGCGAGGTCGAGTCCCCCCGACTTGTCCGGTTCGAACTTGGCGCGGAACGACAGCATCAACGCCACTGCGCTCAGCGGCAGCGCCGGATCGTGCCGCGGCGAGCGCGTCGCCCATCTGCCCAGCGCCACGAGAATGGGCTCGGCCTCCAATCCCCATTCGGTCAACTCGTAGACTTGCACGGAGGCCGGCGGCGGCAACTTGGTTCGCCTCAGCACGCCGTTCGCCTCCAGCCCCTCCAGCCGCTGTGTCAGCACGTTGGCGCTGATGCCCGGCAGGCTGGCACGCAAGTCACCGAACCGTCGCGGGCCCAGCATAAGCTCACGCACGACCAGCAGCGCCCAGCGCTCGCCGAGCAGATCGAGCGCATGCGCCGTGCCGCAGGCGTCGTCATAGCTGCGGTACGACCTTTTAGTTATTTTTTCTAACTCCATGGTTGCATATTATAACTTTGTATGAGATGGTCTGCAAGTCGGGGAAGGCGTCTTAGGGAGAAGAACGATGAAGGTACTGCCCAATATCGATTTCGGCGGCGATTGCCGCGAGGCCCTCACGGCCTACGCCCGCATCCTGGGCGGCACTGTCCGCGCCATGATCAGCCATCGCGACATGCCCGGCATGGCGGAAGGCGTTCCGGAAGACCAGTTGGATCGCATACTGCACGGCTGGATCGACATCGGCGAGCATGCGCTGATGGGGCAGGACATGCAAAACTTCGACGGACGAAAGGGTCAGAACGTCACGGTTTCGGCGGACAGCGTCGACGAGGCGCGGCTCATCTATGACGAGCTTGCCGCCGGCGGCACGCCGATCATCGAATTCGGGCCGCAGCCATGGTCCAAGGGTTTCGGCTTCATCACCGACCGCTGGGGCGTCAACTGGGTGGTCGACACGGCCGGAGAGGGATGATCTAGCCCGCAATCGATGTGTAGCGGAATATGCTAAGGCCCGGCATCCGCCGGGCCGAATATTTATACCGGTATGATGCTGGGAGATATCTTTGCCGAAGCGCAACTGGATACAACATGGCGCCTCGCTACGCGAGTTCCTGCGTACAGGCACCCTTGGCCCAGTGAATCTCGGTCTCACAATGCTTGAGGTCAGTGCCCTCCTAGGGCCACCGCAAAACTGGGTGACGGACGCATCTGACTGCCCAGTCCCGCTCTACTGGATATTCAATCGTCTGGAAATCGCGTTCCAGCAGGAGCCGCCCTATGCCATCGACTGGTTTCAGATCGAGCATCCAGACTCGCTTGCAAGGCCACGCCACAAGCTTGCTGACCTGCTCGACCTGTCGATGGATCGCATCAATGTTTCGGTTCCGCCTAGCCGCATGCTACGCCACTTCAGCGATCTGTCGGACATTGTAATCGGCGCGCCAAAGGACGTTGAGGACCCTACGCTGGAAATCTACAACCGCGGTGTCTGCCTGATCTATAACGTCTTAGACCAAGATATTGAGACGTTCCCACACAACGAAACTGACCCACACCAATGGCTGCGTCACTTCGACAGGCACTGCTTTATCGATAGCATCTATTCGTTTCGTGAACCCGCACTTGGACGCCAATACCCAAAAAGCAAGTTCGGCAACATGTCCGCCGCTCACTATCTAGCGATCACAAAGGACGGTGGGCGCTAGCGACGGGAAACATTAGCGGACCCCCAAAAAAGCCCGGCGCGATGGCCGGGCTCTTCAATCAGCTATCCAGGAAGCTCCTGAGCTTCCGCGACCGTGACGGGTGCTTCAGTTTGCGCAGCGCCTTCGCTTCGATCTGGCGGATGCGTTCGCGGGTCACCGAGAACTGCTGGCCGACTTCCTCCAGCGTGTGGTCGGTGTTCATGCCGATGCCGAAGCGCATTCTGAGCACGCGCTCCTCGCGCGGGGTGAGCGAGGCGAGCACCCGCGTCGTCGTCTCGCGCAGGTTCGCCTGGATCGCCGCGTCGATCGGCAGGATCGCGCCCTTGTCCTCGATGAAGTCGCCGAGGTGCGAATCCTCCTCGTCGCCGACCGGCGTTTCGAGGCTGATCGGCTCCTTGGCGATCTTCAAGACCTTGCGCACCTTCTCCAGCGGCATGGCGAGTTTCTCGGCCAGTTCCTCCGGGGTCGGCTCGCGGCCGATCTCGTGCAGCATCTGGCGCGAGGTGCGCACGATCTTGTTGATCGTCTCGATCATGTGCACCGGAATGCGGATGGTGCGGGCCTGGTCGGCGATCGAGCGGGTGATCGCCTGCCGGATCCACCATGTGGCGTAGGTCGAGAACTTGTAGCCGCGGCGGTACTCGAACTTGTCCACTGCCTTCATCAGGCCGATGTTGCCTTCCTGAATCAGATCAAGGAATTGCAGGCCGCGGTTCGTGTACTTCTTGGCGATGGAGATGACGAGGCGCAGATTGGCTTCCACCATCTCCTTCTTGGCGATCGCCGCCTCGCGCTCGCCCTTCTGCACCTGGTTGACGATCTTGCGGAATTCCAGGATCGAGATCGCCGTCTCGGTGGCGAGGCTCTGGATCTCCGAGCGCAGCGCGCCGACGGTCGCTGCCTCGTTCCTCGAAAACTCCTTCCAGCCACGCGTCGTCAGCGTTGAAACGCGGCTGACCCAGTTGGTGTCGAGCTCGTTGCCCTGGTACTCGCGCAAGAACTCCTCGCGACGCACGCCGTAGCTTTCGGCGAGCCTGAGCAGCTTGCCCTCGTTCTGCACCAGCCGCTTGTTGATGTCGTAGAGCTGCTCGACCAGCGCCTCGATGCGGGCATTGTTGAGCGACAGTGACTTCACCGCCTTGATCAGCTCGTCCTTCAGCTCCTTCAGATGCTTGGACTGCGTCGGCGACAGCATCTCGGCGGCGGCCAGGCGGTTTTCGACCTGCTGGTCCTGCAGCTTGCGCAGCTTCTTGTAGGTGTCGGCGATGACGTCGAGCGTCTCCATCACCTGCGGGCGAAGCTCTGCTTCCATCGCCGCCAGCGACAGCGAGGCCTCGTCATCCTCGTCCTCGTCGTCCTCGACGCGGCTTTCGCCGCCGACATTGGTGATGTCGTCGTCTTCGCGGATGGAGGGGCGGCGGATGCGGTCTTCCGGCGTCTTCGGCCGTTCCAGCTCTTCCTGGCGCTCGGGCGTCGGCGCCTGCTTGGCCTCGGGGCCGGCATAGGTCGCCTCGAGGTCGATGATCTCGCGCAGCAGGCCCTTGCCTTCGTTCAGATCGTCGCGCCAGATGATGATGGCCTGGAAGGTCAGCGGGCTTTCGCAAAGCCCGGCGATCATCGTCTCGCGGCCGGCCTCGATGCGCTTGGCAATGGCGATCTCGCCTTCGCGCGACAAGAGCTCCACCGAGCCCATCTCGCGCAGATACATACGCACGGGGTCGTCGGTGCGGTCGGTCGGCTCTTTCTTGGTGGTCGTGGTTGCGACCGCCGTGCCGGTCTGCTCGGCAAGTTCGTTGGCGTCTTCCTCGGCGTCCGCATTTGCGTCGGCGGCCTCCGCCTCCTCGCCGGTCTCGTCATCCTCGACGACGTTGATGCCCATGTCGGACAGCATGGACATGGTGTCCTCGATCTGCTCCGAGGTGACTTCCTCGGAAGGCAGGACCGAATTCAGTTCGTCCATGGTCACATAGCCGCGTTTCTTCGCGGCCTTGATCATCTTCTTGACAGCGTCGTCGGAAAGGTCGAGCAGGGGACCGTCGGTCGTGCCCTCGCGTTCGGACTCGACTTCTTCCTTTTCCTTTGTCGCCATTCCTTGCCTACTCCAAAAGGGCGCTGTAGCGCGATGCTCCGATTGCTTCGGGCGGTTCCGCCCTTCAAAATCATCGCACCGCTAGTCTCGGCCGCAGCCAGTCCTGTCCAGGTTTCGGTCAACCAGACTATCTGGAGCGACGTAACGTCCCGTCCAGTGCCCGGTCCAATCGTTTCCGCGATTGTTGAGGTTCATCCCATGGATCAACGTCTCGAATCGTCCTGATTCCGCCAAACAGGCGAAAGGTCAAGCGCCTCTCGCATGATTCGCCTTAAAAAAGCGAATCAATTGAGAGTCATGGTTCGTCATCTTCACGTCCTGTCGGCGCGGCCCGACGGGATGCCAAAACCCTCGATCAGGGCTTCCGTCGCCTGGAGGTCCCGGAACTGAGTCTGGATTTCGATGAGGTGCCGATAGTTCTCGTCCGTCGGTTCGGTCGCGAGAGCCGTCTCGGCCAGCTTCAGCTCCTTATGTAAGGTGCGCGCGTTGCGCTGCAAGTGCAGCGTCTGCGCAAAAGCTTCGCGCGCGTCCTCGATGGCTGCGTCCTCCAGCGCCGGCCATTGCCGCGCCCGCTTCACCAGCAGCACGGCGCGCTCCCAGATATCGCCCAGGCCGGCGGCGGCGATGGCCGCGCGCAGACTGTCGCGGTCGTTCGCTTGCCCATGCGCCACCGCGTCGATGATGGCGAAATGCAGATGCTTCAAATCGCCATTGGTGAGGTCGAGGGTTTCGACATGGTCGAAATTCTCGTCGATCAGTTGCGGATGATTGACGAGCGCCACCAGCAGCGCGGTCTCGCGCATCGGCATGCCTTCGCCGCCACGCTTGACCATCGCCGAGCGGGCGAGGCTCTCCGACATCGCGGTGCGCCCGCCGGCGCCGCCGCGCACGAACTGGCCGCCTTGCGCGGGAGGCCGCCTGTTGAAATCGCTCTGGCGTTTTGGCGGCGTACGCGCCGTGCCGAAGAAGGACTGCACGCGCTCGCGCATGTCCTGTTGATAGTGGAAGCGCACGCTCTCGTCCTTGATCCTGCCGGTTAGTTCGCGCAGCGTCTTTTCAAGCTCGGCGCGGCGTTCCGGCGTGTCGAACACGCCGCCGGCGGTCTCGCGCATCCATAAAAGGTCCGAGAGCGGACGGGCGTCGGCCAGTACCGGGCGGAAAGCATCGGCGCCCTCCTCGCGCACAAGGTCGTCGGGGTCCTTGCCTTCGGGAAGCAGCGCGAAGCGCGCGGTGCGACCCGGCTGCACGGAAGGCAGGATCATGTCGGCCGCCCGCCACGCGGCCCGCAGTCCCGCCTGGTCGCCGTCGAAGCACAGCACCGGCTCCGGCGCCATCTTCCACAAAAGCTCCATCTGGTTCTCGGTCAGCGCGGTGCCCAGCGGCGCCACCGCGTTCTCGAAGCCGGCCTGCGCCAGCCCGATGACGTCCATATAACCCTCGACAGCGATCACCGTGCCGTCCTTGCCCTGCGCCTGCCGGGCGCGGGCGAAATTGTAGAGCATCTCGCCCTTGTGGAAGAGTTCGGTGTCGGGCGAGTTCATGTATTTGGCCGCGACCTCCGGCGACATGGCGCGCCCGCCGAAGGCGATGACGCGGCCTCTCCGATCCTCGATCGGAAACATGATGCGGTCGCGGAACCAGTCGTAGGAGACCGGGATGTCGTCGCCGTGGCGCACCAGCCCGCAGGCCTCGATCTGGTCTTTCGCCACGCCCTTGCCGGTCAAAAACTCCTTCAGCGCGTTGCGGCTGTCCAGCGCAAAACCCAGCCTGAATTTCTGCTGCGTCGTCGGCGTCATCCCACGGTCGCGAAGATAGGCGCGGGCTTTCGCCCCGGCCGCCGACTGCAACTGTTGCTGGAAGAAACCAGCCGCCAGTTCCATGACGTCATGCAATGTGGCGCGCTGGCGTTCGCGTTCTTCCGCCTGTTCGTCGCGCGCCGGCATCGGCAGGCCGGCCATATCGGCGATGCGCTCCACCGCTTCCGGAAATCCCAGCCCGTCAAGCTCCGTCAGGAACCGGAAATGGTCGCCCGAGACGCCGCAGCCGAAACAATGATAGCGGCCCTTCTTGTCTTCGCAATGGAAGGACGGCGATTTTTCGCCGTGGAACGGGCAGCAGGCCCAATAGTCGCCGCGCGCCGTGTTGGTCTTGCGGCGGTCCCACGAGACACGCGAACCGATGACCGAGGAAATCGGCACGCGGTCGCGGATCTCATCGAGGAAGGAAGGCGGAAAGCGCATCGGGCTCGCGGTTTGTTTCTTCCCAATATAGGCATGGAGCCCATGTGGCGCGAACGCAGGATTGTGTGTTTGCCCGTGATTCACAGAAGTGTTGCGTCTTATTTGGGCGAGGCCGTCGTCTCGGCCGGAGCGACTGTCATCTCCAATAGCATGGTCCGGTTCCGCGCAATCTGATTTCGTCCCAAGCTCGGGTTGAAGAAAATCTAAACCCCACAACCAGAATTTCTGGATTGTCCGAATCCTGGCGCCGTGGTTGGACGCCAGTCCCCCACAGGTCTGCCTCATGCCGCTCCCGTTGATTGCCCTGTTCATCGCAGCCTTCGCCTTCGGCACCACCGAATTCGTCATCGCCGGCGTGCTGCCGCAGGTGGCGGCGGGGCTCGACGTGTCGGTGCCGACGGCGGGCTATCTCGTCTCCGGCTATGCGCTGGGCATCGCCATAGGCGGGCCGCTGATGACGATCGCCACCGCGAGGATCTCGCGAAAGACGCTGCTGATCTGGCTGGCGCTGGTCTTCGTCGCCGGGCAGTTGGCCTGCGCGCTGGCACCTTGTTTTGCCTCCATGCTGCTGATCCGCGTGCTGGTGGCGGTCGCCCACGGCGTTTATTTCGGCGTCGCCATGGTGGTGGCCACCTGCCTTGTGCGCGAGGACCAGCGCGGCATGGCGGTGGCGCTGGTGTTGGCTGGCCTCACCGTCTCCAATATCGTCGGCGTACCGGCCGGCAGCGCCATCGGCAATGTGTTCGGCTGGCGCGCCACCTTCTGGGCGATGTTCCTGCTCGGCATCGTATCGCTTGTGGCGATGATCGCCCTGTTGCCGGGCGCCGCCGTCGCCGCGGCTCGGCCGGCCGGGCTTATGAAGGAGGTGCGGGTGCTGGGCCGCCAGCAGGTCTGGACCTCGCTGATCATCATGCTGATGCTGATGATGTGCCAGTTCGTTCCCTTCACCTACATTGCCCCGATGCTGCGGGAAGTCACCGGGCTCGATGCGGCCTACATCCCGCTGGTTCTTCTGCTCAACGGCGTCGGCGCTACGGCCGGCGTTTTCATCGGCGGAAAACTGGCGGACTGGAAGCTGATGCCGTCTATCATCGCGCTGATGTTCGTCCAGGCCTGCGTGATGGTGGCGATGTATCTCTTCAGTTCCTATCCGTTGCCGATGGTCGTCATCGTTACCGTCTGGGGCGCTATCAACTTCGCCATCGGCACGCCGATCCAGACCCGCATTCTCACCTGGACGGCGGACGCGCCCAACCTCGCCTCGTCGCTCATCCCCTCCGGCTTCAATGTCGGCATCGCGCTTGCCGCCTTCATCGGGGCCATGATGCTGACCGGCGGTTTCGGCTACCGCGCGCTGCCGGTGCTGGGCATCTTCACCATGCTGCTCGGCGCTGCTGTCGCTCTCTGTTCACATCTCGCCGAACATCGTAGCGGGCTGACGCCACCGGCGCGCGCCATCACGGTGTGAGGTCGGTTCTTAGGGCGGAATTTCCGAATGCCGCGGATTCTTGGAACCATCAGAAGGCGGCCCATTGCGGACCGCCTTCGGTAACCTGTCAATCTCGTTCGATCAGTTCGCGGCGGCCATGCCGACGATGACGCCGGTCGCCGCAGCGATCAGCAGGTAATCGTTGTCGACCTTGATCCAGCGCTGGCCATAGGCCGGCCGGTAGAGTCCGTAACGATTGTAATCGCGAACCACGTATCGGGTGTTCCAGTTCGGCACGCGGTTTCCGCGCACCCAGTGGGCTCGGTCGACTTTCTTGACCACGACCTTTTTGCCGTTGTGCCGGTACACTTTCTTGTCGACCTTGCGAATAACGGTGCGGTTCGGGCCATCGAATTTCTGGACCTTGTGGACCTCGCGATGCGCCGGCTTGTAGTCGGCATAGGCAGCCGGGACGGCGAGCATCGAGAAGGCGACTGCGGCCAGGATGAGACGTTTCATTCGGGGGTTCCTTTCGGGTTGCGGGTGGAAACTAGGCCCCGCCAAATGAACGGAATCTGAATGATAGATTAAACTTATGTAATGATTCCAAGATGATGGTTGGGGATATGAAGTATTATGTCGAAGGCTGCGTGAACCACCATATGCGTCGGGAGACCCTGTTCCCCGAGAGTTTTCATCGCAAAACGAGCCGTCGCAGCCTGCGGATTAATTCGCCGGACGCCTTGGTGATCCCTGAATTTCTTGAACCTTTCAAAGACCCGAAACGTTTCCGGCAAGTCGGTTTCCGACGCGTTATGTCGGTTGCGAACAGCCGGACAGAGCTCCTGGATTTTATTATCCGGCTAATATACTAAGATGGCATCATGATCGCGTCCGCCGCCCTCTCCGTCCGCCGCGTGCCTAGCCGCGTCGCGCGACCGCTTTCCGTCCCGGCACTCCGGTGAGCGGCTCGGTCGTCCTCATCCATTTGGCCGGCGCCATTGCGCTGCTTCTGTTCGCCACCCGCATGGTGCGCACCGGCGTCGAGCGCGCCTATGGCGATGTCCTGAAACAGAAATTGCGCGGCACCATGCGCAATCCGGTGCTGGCGGTGCTGACCGGTGCAGGCCTGTCGATCGCCTTCCAGAGCTCCACCGCCGTGACCCTGCTGGTCGGTTCCTTCGCCGGCGCCGGCATCGTCAGCGGCATGTCGGGCCAGCTCGCGGTGCGCGGCGCCGAGATCGGCTCGGCGCTGGTCGTAAAACTTCTGTCGTTCGATCTCACTCTGCTGGTGCCGATCTGCATCGCCGCCGGCACGGTGATGTTCATGGCCACCGAGCGCCGCGACTGGCGGCAGATCGGCCGCATCCTGGTGGGCGTCGGCCTGCTCATCCTGTCGCTGGAAATGATCGGCGAAGCCTCAGAACCGTTGCGTCAGAGCAAGCTGCTTCCCGTCGTCATCTCCTATCTGGCCAGCGACCCGGTCACTGCTTTCCTACTCGCCGCTGTCATGACCTGGCTGTTCCATTCAAGCATCGCCGCGGTGCTGCTGCTGGTCACGCTGGCGGGCAGGGGTTTTATCCCGCCGGAACTCGGCATCGTCCTGGTGCTGGGCGTTAATCTCGGCAGTTCGGTCATCGCCCCGCTGCTGACTCGTAGCGCCGCGCCCGGCGTCCGCGTCGTTCCGGTCGGCAACCTGCTGATGCGTGGCGCCGGCTCGATCGTCATGCTGGCGCTGTTCCTGTTCGCCAAACCGCCGGTCGCCTTTCTCGGCGCGACCGTCGGCGACCAGATCATCAACGCCCATATCCTGTTCAACTGCATCATCCTGATCGCCGGCATCCCGCTCGCCGGCCTGGTTTTCCGCGCGTCGGAACGCATCGTCAGACTCGGCGGCAAGGAGCAGCAACAGGCTAGGCTCGCCGAAAGCGAGTTCAGCGCGCTGGACGACAGCGCCCTCGGCACGCCCAGCCTCGCACTGGCCAATGCGACCCGCGAGGTGATGCGGGTTTGCGAGACCATCGACATCATGCTCAGCCGGGTGATCGAACTCTACGATCATGCCGACCAGGACAAGATCGACGAGCTTGCAGCGCTCGATGATCGGGTCGACCGCAAGCACGCGGCGATAAAACTCTATCTCTCCAGGATCACCCTAAGCCAGCTTTCGGAGAGCGAAGCGCAGCGCTACCAGGAACTGCTGGGCGCTTGCGTGAAGCTTGAGCAGGTCGGCGACATTATCGTGCGCAACATGCTGGCACATGTGCAGAAGAAGCTCGACCGAGGGCTCACCTTTACCGACCAGGGCTGGCGCGAGCTCACCGCCTTCCATCATTCCGTGCTGGTCAATGCGCGGCTCGCCTTCAACGTGCTGGTGTCGCGCGATCCGGAGACTGCGCGTCAGCTTGTGCAGGAGAAGGACCGGTTGCGGGCGCTGGAAAAACAGTCCAGCCAGAGCCATTTCGAACGTCTGCGCGAGGGCGCGGCCAAGAGCGTCGAGACCAGCTCGATCCATCTCGACACCATCCGAGACCTGAAGCAGATCAATTCGCTTCTGGCTTCCATGGTCTATCCGGTGCTGGAGGAAGCCGGTCTGCTTACCGGCTCGCGCCTGAAGACAGGCTAAATCTTTAAAATTCGTCTTCGTCTTCAAACGGACACTTAATTATGCTTTGTTAATGCAGTGGCAGCCGGCCCGCATGGCCGAGGCTCCGGCATGATTGGGGGAATCGATGCTTACACGCCGTTTGTTCTGCGGCTGCCTGCCATTGGCGGCCACATTTGTTGCCTCGAACGCTTTCGCCGTCGGGCTGGACTGCGCCATCTTCACGCCGGAGCGCCAGAAGGCGGTCAGCCCGGACGAGGCGATCGAGCGGCTGAAGGCCGGCAATGATCGTTTTCTGGCCGGCACCTCCTTCAATTGCGATCTCCTCGCTCAGGTCCACGAATCCGCGCACGGCCAGGCGCCTTTCGCTGCGATCCTCGGCTGCATCGATTCGCGCGTGCCGCCGGAACTGGTGTTCGACCAGCGCATCGGCGACGTCTTCTGCGCCCGCATCGCCGGCAATTTCGTCGATACCGACATTCTTGGCAGCCTTGAATTCGCGACCAAGGTGACGGGCGCCCGGGCCATCGTCGTGCTTGGCCACTCTTCCTGCGGCGCGATCAAGGGCGCGATCGACGACGTGAAACTCGGCAACATCACCGCGATGCTCGCCAACATCCGGCCGGCCGTCGACGCGGTGAAGACGGACGGGGAACGTACCTCCGCGAACTACAAATTCGTTCAGGCGGTCGCCGAGGAGAATGTGCATCGCAGCATCGCGCAACTGACCGAGCGTAGCGAGGTTCTCGCCGGTCTGGTCAAGGAAGGCCAGTTGCGCATCGTCGGCGCCATGCACGATCTGGAAACAGGGAAGGTGACTTTCCTGGCGTAGAACGCGGCTGCCCTTTTCCTCTCCTGCGCAACGCCAATGCAAGAGAAGCTGCATAGCAGGCCGACTCACCGGCCGCGTCTGCTCACCGATTGCCGCCAGACTTGTTGTGTGGCGAGTTGCGTCACTCGCCGGAACATTTGCCTGCACATGGGCATTGCGGACGATCGAAGAGAGGAGTCCGGCTATGAGCCCGGCAACCCGGCAACGACTTCGCATCTCCGGCGGCACGGAGTTGGCATTTATCACGGCAGGCGAGGCGTCCAAACCTGCGGTGCTGCTCCTCCACGGCTTTCCCGGCTCGGCCGACTATTTTCGTGAGGTAGTGCCGGAACTGTCGCAGGTCGCATATTTGATCGCGCCGGACCTGCCCGGCTTCGGCGCGTCGGACGTTCTGCAGGAGCCCTCGTTTCCGGCCTTTGGCCAGGCTATCTCTGAGCTGCTGGACCGGCTCGCGGTCGGGCCGCGCTATATCTACGTGCATGATTTCGGCACGCCGCCGGCTTTTCACATCGCCATGCAGGCGCCGGAGCAAGTCCTGGGCCTCATCATCCAGAACGCCAACGCGCATCGAACCGGGCTCGGGCCGCCATGGGGGCTTGTGATGAACTACTGGTCGCATCCGAACCCGGAAAACGAGGCGGCTTCGACCGCGCATCTGACGTTCGAGGGCGTGCGCAACGGGTATCTCGGCGGGATGCCGCGGGACGTCGCCGCGCGAATCCCGGCCGAAGTCTGGGAGGAAGACTGGCGGGTGATGCAGTTGCCTGGCCGCATGGAAACGCAGCGCGCGCTCGTCAAGGACTATGGGAATTACGTCGCCCGGTTCGATGAAATTGCCGACTATCTCAAACGTTGGCAGCCGCCTTCCCTGATGGTCTGGGCACGCCACGATCCGTTCTTCGATCTCGCCGAGGTGTTGTCATGGATGCAGGCGCTGCCGAGGATGGAAGCCCATGTTCTCGATGCCGGCCACAAGCTGCTCGAGACACACGCGGCGGCGGCCACGCCGCTCATGGTCGATTTCATCAGTCGTACGCAAGGGCGAAGCGAAAGATCAGGTGCATGAGCATATGCCGGCAACTCTGCCGCGTCCGCGCCTCCAACAGGCGGCACAGACGCTTGAGTGACAGGCTTGCTACTGCAGCATCGACTTGACGATGCCGCTGGCCTTGCCGAAGTCCATCTTGCCCGGGAATTTTTCCTTCAGCGCATTCATGCAACGCCCCATATCACGCAGGCCCTCGGCGCCGACTTCGGCGATGACGGCTCGCACCGCGTTCCGGGTCTCGTCTTCGCCGAGTTGCTTGGGCATGAACTCGCGGATGATCTCGATCTCCTGGCGCTCCTGCTCGGCAAGCTCCAGCCGGTTGCCCTGCTCGAAAGCCGCTGCCGATTCCTCGCGCTGCTTCACCATCTTGGCGAGAATCTGCAGGATCTCCTCGCTGTTGACAGGGTCCTTGCCGTTGCCGCGATTGGCTATGTCGCGGTCCTGGATGGCGGCGTTGATCAGCCGCAGCGTCGAGGTGCGGCGCTTGTCCTGGGCCTTGAGGGAAGCTTTCAGGGCTTCGGCGATGGCCGTGCGCATTTCTGTTCTCCTTTTTTCGCGGGCGCACGATAGCGCCAGCCGCCCGGCTGCGCAAAATCCAGCCGTACCGGCACCCTCCTTGCGGAAGATAAATGGCGTCGGGCCGGGCCGCGATTGTTGACCCACCGGGAGGCATCGCCTATGTGCGTGCCTTGCATAGATTGCGACTTGGTTCACGGTCCTGGCGCTTTTCGCCGATGGATCGCGTCTCGCAGCGCTATATGGCCTTTCGGCCGCTTGATCGCAAGCGCCGGACCTTTTGATGGAGCCCGCCATGACTGCATCCACCGCCCCCTGGGGAGCCGAACTGCTGACCGCTGCACTGGTGCTGGCCGACGGCACGGTGATCCGCGGGCGAGGGCTGGGCGCGACGGGAAGCGCGGTGGCGGAGGTCTGCTTCAACACGGCGCTGACCGGCTACCAGGAGATTCTGACCGACCCGTCATACGCCCGCCAGATCGTCGCCTTCACCTTCCCGCATATCGGCAATATCGGAGTGAACGAGGAGGATATCGAAGATCTGAATCCGGCTGCCAGGGCAGGGGCGGTCGGCGCGGTGTTCAAGGCCGACGTCACCAACCCGTCCAACTACCGTGCCGCCGAAAACCTCGACCGCTGGCTGAAGCGGCGTGGCATCGTCGCCATGAGCGGCATCGACACGCGCGCTCTGACTGCGCTGATCCGCGAGAGGGGCATGCCCAACGCCGTCATCGCCCATGCGCCCGACGGCCGCTTCGACCTGGACGACCTGAAAAGGCAGGCGGCCGCCTGGTCGGGCTTGGTCGGCCTCGACCTCGCCAAAGACGTCACGTCCGGCCAGTCCTCGGTATGGACCGAGGAGCCGTGGGTCTGGAACGAAGGGTTCGGCCGGCAGGATGCGCCAGCCTTTCACGTCGTCGCCATCGACTACGGCGTCAAGCGCAATATCTTGCGGCTGATCACCGGGCTTGGCGGCAAGGTCACCGTGGTTCCGGCTCAGACAAGCGCCGAGGACATTCTGGCGATGCAGCCCGATGGCCTCTTCCTCTCCAACGGCCCCGGCGATCCGGCGGCGACCGGCGAATACGCTGTGCCGGTGATCCGCGGCCTGCTTGAGACCGGCATCCCGATCTTCGGCATCTGCCTCGGCCACCAGATGCTGGCCTTGGCTGTGGGTGGCACGACGGTGAAGATGCACCAGGGCCACCACGGCGCCAACCACCCGGTGAAGGATCATACGACCGGAAAAGTCGAGATTGTGTCGATGAATCACGGTTTTGCGGTGGATTCGAAAAGCCTGCCGGAAGGCGTCGAGGAGACACATGTCTCGCTGTTCGACGGCTCGAACTGCGGCATTTCGCTTGCCGGCAAGCCGGTATTCTCCGTCCAGCACCATCCCGAGGCGTCGCCCGGCCCGCAGGATTCGCACTATCTGTTCCGCCGCTTCGTTAATCTGATCCGCGCCCGCAAGGGTGAGCCGGCACTGGTGGAGCGAGCGTGACGGTCGGTTCTCACACCTGACGAGGCGGCAGCTTCATCAGGACGCGATGCGGATCTTGACGATACGTTCGCGGATCTTGCCGAAGGCTTCGTCCAGCTTGGCGCGAGTTGGCACGTCAAAGAAATGGTCGAGTCCCGACGCGCATTCCTTGAGCATCATGCCGGTGGCGACGTCCGGTTCCTCGAGGCGGATGGTGTAGATCTCGATGCCGTCGGTCTTGGCGTTTTCGCAGGCGGCCAGCGTCTTCCCGTTCATTTTCGCGTTGGTTTCGCTTCCGCCTCCTGCCGAAATGCCGAGGCGTCCATCGACCAGATAACCCTCGCTGCTGTAGTCCGAGCCGAGCCCATTGTTCTTGGGGCCGAGATTGTTGGTGCCGTCGGTCAGCACGATCAGGATTTTGTCGAGGTTCGGCATGGCCTTGTCGTCGCGACCCTGGGTGAAGGGTTCGCCGGGCGACAGAACCCGCATGCCCCAGGCGACGCCTTCCGTGATGTTGGTCGTTCCCGCCGCCTCGAACGCGTTTACCTTCTTCTTCAGCGCGGCATAGTCGCTGGAAAGCGGCGTGATCGGCTGGATGCCGTCGCAGCCCTTGTTGGGGCCTTTGTCCTTGTTCGGACCTTTGTCGATCTTGATCTTTGCGGGCTTGCCGAGAGCTATGTCGACGAGATTAAGGAGGCTCCCCACGACATTTTTCACGAGATTGTTCAGTGGGTCGATCATGCCGTTGTCCTTAGGCTTGCCGGTCAACTCGTCGGTGGCGACGCCGTATTTGGCGAGGCGTTTCCGTTTCTCGGCCACCAACTTGTCCTTCGGCTTGGCGTCGGACACGATGTAGCTGTTCCCGTATCCCTCCGGCTCGTCGATGGCGAAGGCGGGCACGAACAGCGTTTCCGGCTTAGACACATTCGGAGTAGCGTCGTTGACGTCATAGCCCTTGCCGGCGGCGTTGCGCGTCTCGACGCAGCCGGACCAGCTCTGCTCCAGGTTCTGATACAACTGGAAGCGGCTGGCGTCGGACGCCAGTTCGGATTGCGGAAAATCCGCCTTTCCGGTCAGGTCGAGCCATGTCGCGCCGTCGCCGGCGATCTGCTTGCCCTTCTTGTCGAATTTCGGCCCGTATTGCGGACCGACATTGACGAAGGTGGCGAAGGGCACCAGCGCGAATTTCAGCTTGTCCTCGTCGCCGACCTGTTCGGACATGTCGTCGATCATCCCAATGACGGCTTCCTTCATCGACTTCAGCTTGCCGCCCGCCATCGAGCCTGTCGTGTCGAGCACTAGGCCGATCTCATAGTCGGCATAGGCGACATCTGCGGAAGCGACGGCGTGGATCGGCCATGTCTGCTTGCCGAACAGGCCGCCGAACGCAAGCTCGGTGTCGGATTTCACATCCAGTTCGACCTTTGTTTCATCCCGGCTGACCTGGAAATCGGTGACGCTGAGATCGAAATTCGCGCCGAGGAACTGTTCGGCGATCTCCCGGGCGCGCTGGTCGGAAATGTCCTTGCCTTCACGGGTGACCGCAAGCACGGCGGCATCGACCGCCTGCTGCAATTCGTTCTGCTTGCGCGCGATGTTGGACACGTCGAGCGCGAGGCCGACGCCGAGCAGCAGCGGGAAGATCACGATTGCCGTCAGCATCGCGAAATTGCCGCTGCGGTCCTCCAGGAAATGGTCAAGTCGGCAGTCCATCGCAATCACCCCCAATGCGAAGTCCGGGAGTGAAATAGCGTGGGAGTTTGAAAGTCGTTCTAAGAACGATCGCCGAATTTTATCAGTCGCTTACGCGGCTCGTTAACTTTTCCGGATCAACACACGCTTCAGATCGGATTGTTGAACGTATCGCAATCCTGGAGCCTGCCGCTCTTGAAGCCCGCGGCGAACCATTTCTGGCGCTGGGCGCTGGTGCCGTGGTTAAAACTCTCGGGCACGACGTAGCCCTGCGTGCGCCGCTGCAGCGTGTCGTCGCCGATCTGTGCAGCGGCATTCAATGCCTCCTCGAGGTCGCCTTTCTCCAGAATGCCTTTCTGTGCAGTGAAGTGGCCCCAGACGCCGGCAAAACAGTCGGCCTGGAGCTCGACCTGCATCGACATATGGTTGGCTTCGCCCTCCGACATCGACTGCCGCATCTGGTTGAATTTCGGCAGGACGCCGATCAGGTTCTGGACGTGATGGCCGACCTCGTGGGCGATCACATAGGCCTCGGCGAAGTCGCCGGCGGCGTCGAACTGGCGGGCGAGCTGGTCGAAGAAGGCAGTATCGAGATAGACCTTGCGGTCGCCAGGGCAATAGAAAGGCCCTGACGCCGACTGGGCGTAGCCGCAGGCGGACGCGATGCCGCCGGAAAACAGCACCAGCTTCGGCTCCTCGTAGGTCGCGCCCTCTGCCTGAAAAATGCCTTTCCAGGTGTCCTCGGTCTCGGCAAGGATGGTCGAGACGAACTGCTTCATCTCGTCATTGGCCGGCGCGCTCTGCTCAGTCATTTGTCCGCCCCCGCCCGGAACGGACTGGCCGCCCTGCGACAGCAGCTCCAGCGGATCGATGCCGCAGGCCTTCAGCACGAAGAACAGGACGACGAGGATGACGATCGTCGACAGGCCGCCGCCGGCGCCGCCCCGACCGATCGGAATGCGCATGCCGCCACCGCCGGGCCGGCCGAACGGGCCGCCCTGCTGGCCGCCCAGACCACCGCCGCTGCGGTTGTCTTCGACGTTGTCGCTCTGCCTGCGGCCCTTCCAAAGCATTTTGCGCTCCACCTGTGCTTTGCGGCAGGCGGCGATGCGCCAGCCCGCCCCCCTCAACTGGAAACTAGCCGAAGCGTTGCTGCAAGTCACAAACTTTCAGTGACGTTCTATGGTCGACGTATTCGCGTGGCGAAGCCCGGACCTATCCCGCGACGCGCCAGCGCTCGCCGCGGATGAAATCCTCCAGAGCCGCGGCGCCGATCGCCGGGCCGAAGGCGTGGCCCTGCAGTTTGTCGCAGCCGAGCTTCCTCAGGATGCGGGCGTGCTCCATGGTCTCGACCCCCTCGGCAACGACCTCGATGCCCAAGGTCTTGCCGATCTCGATGATCGATTCGACCAGATGCCGCTGCTTGACCGATTTGACGATCGGCAGCACGAGCTGCCGGTCTATCTTGAGACGGCGCGGCTGCAGCTTGAGCAGGCTGACGATCGAGGCGTAGCCGGTGCCGAAATCGTCGATCTCGATGTCGATGCCGAATTCCTTGATGCGGTCGACGTTCCAGGTGACGATCTCGTCGGTGTTGTCGAGGAAGATCGATTCCAGCAACTCGAAGGACAGGATGCCCGGCTTGATGTCGAGGCGACGCAGGCTGCCGATCAGTTCCTCGTCGCGGAGCCGACGGGCCGACACGTTGACGGAAACCCTCGGCACGAGCTGCCTTGTCTTGTTCCAGCGTTCGAAATTGGCGAGTGTCTGCTCGAGCACCAGCCGGTCGATGGTCGAGACGACGTTGAGTTCTTCCGCGGTCGACAGGAAGGCGTCCGGCGTCAGCAGCCCTTCGGTCGGGTGCGCCCAGCGGACCAGCGCCTCAACGCCGACGACCTTCAGCGTGTTGGCATCGAACTGGGGCTGGTAATAGGCGACGAACTCGTTGCGCTCCAGCCCGCCAAGAATGTCGTCGGCGACCTTCTTGTTACGGATGATCTCGGCCTGCAGCGATTCGGTGAAGAATTCGTGCCGGTTGCGGCCGCGGCTCTTGGCGCGGTAGAGCGCAATGTCCGCATTGACCAGAAGCTGCCCGGCATCGAGGCGTCCGGCGTTTTCGACGGCGATGCCGATGCTGACGCCGAAACGGCACTGGTGGCCCTGATAGGCTACCGGGCGCCGCATGTGGCGGATGATGCGGCCGGCTATTTCCTCGAGGTTGTGCTGGCCGGGATCGACCAGGCAGACGACCACGAATTCGTCGCCGCCGATGCGGGCGACAAAGTCGTCCTTGCGCACGTTCTGCCTGAGCACCTGCGCCGCATGCATGAGCATGGCGTCGCCGGCTGGATGGCCAAGCGTGTCGTTGATCTGCTTGAAGCGGTCGAGATCGATATGCAAGAGCGCGATGTCGCGATCGGTCGTCGATCCTTTCGCGGCCAGCCGTTCGAGTTCCTCGTCGAGATAGCGCCGGTTGGGCAGGCCGGTCAGCGAATCATGCAGCGAGTTGTGCTCGATGCGCGCCTTCACGGATTCAAGTTCGGCTGTTCGCGTCTCGGCGAGGATTTTCGCCCTCTCCAGGTCCTTGTTGAGCGCGACGTCGGCGGTCACGTCCCATTCCGCGCCGATCATCTTCGGCGTGTCGTCGGGGTCGCGAAAGATGGTGGCATGGGTGCGGATGTTGCGGATCTGGCCGTCGGGCCGGATGATGCGGTAGTCGGAGGCGTAGGCCCTGTCCTCCTGAACCGCCTTCTGGAAATCGTCCTCAGCGTTTTTCAGGTCGCCGGGATGAATGGCGCCAGACCAATCCTGATAGGTGCGAGGTCCCTTTTTCCTCTGGGTACCATAGATCTCGTAGAGCCGGTCGTCCCAGATCACATTGTTGGTGGTGAGGTCGAGTTCCCAGACGCCGATGCGCGAGGCGTCGAGCGCCAGTTCGAGACGCTGGGACAGTTTCCGGAGCTGCGCTTCCCGCCTGTGGAGCGCAAGATAGTGCTTCTGACGCTCGGCGTAGAAGCGGCCGGCAAACCAGATCGGAATGACGACCAGAGCTCCGGCGATGAAGATCAGCCCGCGCAGCAGCCATGCGTTGTCGGGGTTGACATGCCAGCCCTCCTTCGGAACCGCCGCTATCTGCCAAATGGAGCCTGAAGGCAGCGTTATCGCTGCCGATACGGGCTGCTCCGTCAGGATGCCGGACCGCCCGAAAAACTGGGTGCTTGCCTCTTCCGGCGAATCCTGGCCGACAAGCGCTATATCGATGCCCTGATCGTCAAGGAGTCCGCTATCTCGATAGAGGCGGTCGATGTCGACGACCGCCGAAACCAGCCCCCAGAACCGCCTGTCGGGGTTGCTGCCGGTGAAGACCGGGAACCGCCCGACCAGTCCCTGGCCGCCCTGCACTAGCGGCACCGGGCCGGTGAGCACCATTTCACCGGTATCGCGGGCGCGCAGCGCCGCTGCCGATTGTCTGCTGTTTTTGCGGTAGTCGAGCCCCAGCACCTGGCGGTTGCCCTCGAGCGGGTAAACCATCTTCACGACCAAGCCCGGCGCGACAGCGACGTTGCGCAACTGGTTATCCTTGGAGAACAGGCTGCCGGAGAGTTCGTCGAAGCGCTTCTGGTCGATATCGGGCTCCGCCGAAATCATGGCGACCAGTCCGCGCACCAGTTGCAAATTGCCGTTTATGCTGCCTTCGAGCTTGGCACGGATCAGGTTGACCTGCGCGAGCACTTCGGCGCGCGCCGCCTGCTCGTGCAGAACACGGTTCTGGTAGTCGGCGAATATGCCGAGCACGGCGATAACGCCCGCTGCTATCGCGGCCGGCAGGTTGCTTGGCGAAAACATGGCTCGCCGAACCCGGTCGAGACGGAACCTCTTCAATGCGCGCTACCCTGGGTAGCCGGCGAAAACCGGCAGGCCAGGAAAGATGGCATGCAAACTTTAAGCAGGACTTTCATAGTCCCGCCAAAAAGTGGAAAAGAAGCGTGCTTAGCCGGATTTTCGACCTGTCGCCGAACCCTTGGCGTCGGCGCTTCTTGCCCGCTCTTCGAGACGGTCAGCGCCCTTCTTCAAATCGTGGCCGGTTTTCGCCTCGACCTTGCGTTCCTCTTTGCTGGCCTCCGCCAAAAGGCTTTTTGCCGATGCTTCGGCTTTTGCAACCGATGCTTTCTTGTTTAGCATTATCATCTCCCGGGCCGGTGGTAAAATGCCGCTGCGGATGAAACACCCGGGATGATGCGAAGTTCCGGCGATGCCGCTCAACCGACTGGAATGCTGGCTCGGCTTTTGCGGGTCAGCGCGGTGATGACCAGCGCCGCGAGGGGGAAGGGCGCGGCCGCCAGCCCAAGCTCGGACGCTGGCGCGACCTCCAGGAGGCGGCCGCCGATGAAACTGCCCGCCGCAATGCCGAAATACATGGCCGAGACGTTGAGCGGAAGCGTCAGGTTGGCGAGATCAGGCGCATGGCCGACCAGGCGGCTCGCCTGGGCGGGAGGGAAGGTCCAGCCGACGAACCCCCAGGGCAGCATGATGCCGACCAGCAGCGGACCCGCCAGTTCGGGCGGCAGGAATTCGAGGATCGCCGACATTGCCGTGCAGATCGTGGCTGACGCCAGCAGCGCCATGATGATCATGCGGGGCGGCCCAAGCCTGTCGGCAAGTACGCCGCTGGCGTAGTTGCCGGCAACCGCGCCGATGCCGAAGGCGAGCAGCATTCCGGGCAGCACGGCGACGGGGAGCCCGGCAGCCAATGCCAGCGGCGCCATGTAGGCGATGATGATGAAGCCCCCGGTCAGATAAAGCAGCGTCACCGCGAGCGACGGCAATATGCCCGGACGCCCGACGGCGGAGATCCTCTCGGAAAGCGAAAGTTTAAGGCCGGGCAGCCCGCGCGGCAGTTGCGTCCACAGCACGACGAGGCAGATGAAGGCCAGTCCCGCGACGACCAGATAGGCGGAGCGCCAGCCGGCCAGATTACCGACAAGGGCTGCCAGCGGCGCGCCGAGCGCGACCGCGAAGGTGGTGCCGCCGAGAACGGTGGCGACGGCTCGTGCACGGTGCTCAGGCCCGGCAAGTGCCACGGCCGTCGCCTGCGCGGTGGCCGCGAACAGGCCCGCCGACATGCCCATGACGACCTGCGCGGCAAGCAGCGTCGCAAACGAATCGCTGGCGGCGGCGACCCCGTTGCCGGCCATGAAGCACAGCAGCGCCAGCGCGATGACGCGCCGCCGGTCGGCCGCGCCGGCGATCGTCGACAGGATCGGCGTGCCGATCGCATAGGCCAGCGAATAGGCGGTGACCAGGTGTCCGGCATCCGACACCGAGATGCCCGCCGATGCCGAGATCAGCGGCAGCAGGCCCGCAAAGACGAATGCGACCGTGCTCGTGGCGAAAGCGCCGACGGCCAGCCATATGAGGCGTCTGTCCATGATCAGTCCTTAGTTCAAAATTCATTGAACTATTGAACCCGATCGGCGCCTATGTCAATGTGCCGGACCGTCATCGCTGATGTCTCCCGCCATCCTCATGTCAGGAGACCGGCGGCGTTGCATGTATCTTGGAATTGGATATCTGTCGGGAATGTCGCTCTTTCATCCATCGTCCGAACAGATTGACCTAGCGACCGTGCTTTCGGTGCTCGGCGACCAGACGCGCCTGTCGATCGTCGGCTATCTCGCCCGCAACGAGGGCGTCGAGATCAACTGCAGCCGCTTCCTCGATCTCGGCTCGAAGACCAACATCAGCTATCACCTCGCCAAGCTGAGGGAAGCCGGCATCACGCGCACGGAAGTGCGCGGCATCAACCGGCTGATCTCGCTGCGCCGCGCCGATCTCGATGCGCGCTTTCCCGGACTGCTCGATTCGATCCTCGCCAGCGCGGTCGCCATTCCCTTCGACATGCACGAGGTCGCCAGGGCGGAACTCAGGCAACTCGAACGCGACGGCGCGGCCGCGCGAGGACCGGTGGGATAAGAATGCGGATCGCGGTGATAGCCGACATCCACGGCAATGTGCTCGCCCTCGAGGCGGTGCTGGCTGACCTTGCCCGGCGCGGCGGCGCCGACCTCACCGTCAATCTCGGCGATTGCGTTTCCGGCCCGCTGTGGCCGCGCGAAACGGTCGAGCGGCTGATGTCGCTGGACTGGCCGACCGTGCGGGGCAATCACGACCGCCGCGTGGCCCAGGATACCCTCGATGAGATGTGGGAGTCCGACCGTTTCGCGCATGAGCGGCTGTCGCCGGCGCAGCGCGACTGGCTGGTCAACCTGCCGATGCAGGTGAGCCCGGCGCCGTCGATCCTCGCCTTCCACGCACGGCCCGACCATGACGAAAAATACCTGACCGAAAACATCGTCGACGGCGGGCTCGTCCGCGCGCCCGTGGCAACCATTGCACGTCGGCTTACGGGCCTCGACCGTGCCGTCCGGCTGGTGCTTGCCGGCCACAGCCATCGCCCCGAACTGGTCGAATTGCCCGGCGGCCCGATCGTCTTCAATCCTGGCAGCGTCGGTTGTCCGGCCTATTTCGACCCGGACACGCCGGCGCATCGTTCCGAGCAGGGCTCGCCGCATGCCCGCTACGGCATCGTCGATATCGACGGCGACGATTTTGGCTTCCAGGCGTTCGCTATCCGCTACGACCATGAGGCGGCGGCGAGGCAGGCCGCCGAGGCCGGCCGCGCGGAATGGGCAGAAGGGCTGCGGACGGGCTTCATAAGCAGACAGGCCTGATCCGGCCACGGGGCCATCTTCATTGCGCGGGCTCATCTGCGCTTCCGGCATCGTGGCCCGGTATCAGCGTGGCTTGGCCGGATAGCGCTTCAACGTCGCCGCGAACATGCCCGCAAGCGCCTCCACCGCCTCGTCGCGGGCGACCCGGCCAGCCGCGGCGTCCTGCGCCAGCGCCTCGACGGCGCCGAGGCAGCCCAGCAACACGGCCGTATCGTTCCGCGGCAACTCCACGAAGCGCCCAAAACCTTCCCGGTAGCGCTCGACATAACCGCGCCTGAGCGACTGCCGGAAATCGGCCGTCTCTTCCGTGGCCGACAGCGCGGCGAAGGCGGCGCCCATCGCCGGTCCCATGTCGAGCACGCAGCTCACATAGGATGACGCGAAGATCGAGGCGACATCCTCCAGCGTCTCGCCGCCCGCTGCCAGCGCCTCGCGTTGCGCCTGCATCTGTCTGACGTCATAGGCGCTGCAAATCGCGATCAGCAGGCCGGCGCGCGTGCCGAAATGCTCGTAGGCGATCGGCTTGCTGACGCCGGCGCGCTCGGCAAGATAGCCGAGCGTCAGCGCATCCGTGCCTTGCTCGCCCATGATCGCCTGCGCGGTCTCGAGCAACTGCTCGCGCCGTTCCGCCTTCGGCAGTTTTTTTGTCGCTGTTCCAGTCATCCCAGCCTGCGTGGCCTACCCGTCTTGCGGCGTTCAGCTTGACTTCACCCGCCGCGCTGCCTATTACCAATGGTAACTTACTTATCGTAAGTTACTGTTCTTAAGTTCCTATATAGGAGATTTCCGTGACCATTGCAGCCCGTGAAATCCATCTGAAGAGCCGCCCGGCCGGCCTTCCCGGACCGGATAATTTCGAGCTGGTCGAGCGCAGTCTGCCGGCTCCGGCCAATGGCCAGCTCCTGGTGCGCACGCTGTGGATGTCGGTCGACCCGTATATGCGCGGCCGCATGGTCGACCGCCCGAGCTACATCGCGCCGTTTCAGGTGGGCCAGCCGCTCGAAGGTGCGGCCGTCGGCGTGGTCGAGAAATCCGCCGCGCCGGATTTCAAACCGGGCGATGTCGTCACCCATTTTTCCGGCTGGCGCGACTGGGCAGTGATCGACGCCGCGACGGCGACGAGGATCGACCCCGCCGCCGCGGCGCCTCAGGCCTGGCTCGGTCCGCTCGGCGTGCCCGGGCAGACCGCTCATGCCGGGCTGCTGCACATCGCGGGGCCGAAGGAAGGCGAGACGGTGTTCGTTTCTGCAGCAGCCGGCGCCGTCGGCTCGATGGCAGTGCAGATCGCCAAGATCAAGGGCGCCCGCGTCATCGGCTCGGTCGGCACGGAGGAAAAGGCGCGCTGGGTGCGCGACGAACTCGGCGCAGACGCCGTCGTCAACTATCGCACCGCCGGCGACCTCACCAAGGCGCTCGCCAAGGCTGCGCCCGAAGGCATCGACGTCTATTTCGACAATGTCGGTGGCGACCATCTCGACGCCGCGCTGGCCGTCGCCAACAAGTTCGCCCGCTTCGCCATCTGCGGAATGATCGCGCAGTACAACGACGAGGTCCCGCCGCCCGGCCCGCGCAACATGGCGGCGCTGATCGTCAAGCGCATCAGGATGCAAGGCTACATCATCCTCGACCATCCCGACCTTACGCCGGAATTTACGCGCGAAATGCTCGGCTGGCTTGGCGAGGGTCGAATCAAGTCGCGCGACACGGTGGTCGAGGGACTGGAGAATGCGCCAAAAGCGTTCATCGGCCTGTTCTCGGGGGACAATACCGGCAAGATGCTGGTGAAACTCGCCGACGGCTGAGCCACCGACCCTCGCACCCCCCCGGCTGTCACAAAGCCGAAATCCCGAACCGGCATTAATGTCACGCTCCGATTTCTTCGTCGGGGCGTGTTTTTTCGCCCTAATCCGGCCACGGATTCGAGGCTCGTTCCGCAGCGTCAAGCCGGGGGGCTTCGATTTGAGGGATTTCATGACCGGCAATTGCGTTCAATCCGACTTTGTCCGCTTCTTCCGTTCCTGGGTTTCGGCGCCGATGCGCGTTGCCGCTGTCGCCCCTTCGGGGCCGGTGCTGGCGCGACTGATAACGCGCGAGATCATGCCGGATGTCGGGCCGGTGCTGGAACTCGGCCCGGGCACCGGCGTGTTCACCCGTGCCCTTTTGGCAAGGGGCGTGCCGGAGAGCCATCTCACCCTGATCGAATTCGGGCCGGAGTTCGCCCGCCTGCTGGCAGAGCGTTTCCCGCAGGCGCGGGTGGTGTCAATCGACGCAGCGCGGATCGTCGAGGCCGGGCTTTTCGAAGCGGGTTCGGTCGGCGCGGTGGTCAGCGGCCTGCCGCTGCTTTCCATGCCGCAGGACAAGGTCGGAGCGATCGTCGCCGGCGCTTTCGCCGCACTGAGACCGGACGGCGTCTTCTATCAATTCACCTACGGGCCGCGCTGCCCCGTCCCGACCGCTCTCCTTGATGGATTGGGATTGAAGGCCGTCCGCATCGGCCGGGCGCTGCGCAACATTCCGCCGGCTGCCGTCTACAGGATCACCAGGGTCAGCCAATCGGACGCCGCAACCGCAGAGCGCGAGGCAGCCTGATATGCCGGCATCGCCGCTTGCGGGGCAACCGTCTTTGTAATCGGGCGCGCTGCCAGCCATTCAC
Organism: Mesorhizobium sp. IMUNJ 23232; assembly: GCF_044326205.1. Lineage (NCBI taxonomy): Bacteria > Pseudomonadati > Pseudomonadota > Alphaproteobacteria > Hyphomicrobiales > Phyllobacteriaceae > Mesorhizobium > Mesorhizobium sp. IMUNJ 23232. The sequence continues at coordinate 8,429 of NZ_JBIRCY010000018.1, read as the reverse complement.
GGCGCGTTGCCGAAGAGTTGACTTAAATTGGTGCCATGGCCAAACCTGTCGCCGCTTCGCAACGGGACTGCCATGCGCTCCGGATTTCTCTCGGCCCTCGCCGGTCTTGTGCTCTTGCTGTCAACCGGTGCTTCGGTTGCCCAGACCGAAACTCCTGCTGAGGCCGATCCTGCGGCCGAGACCGCACCCGCACCGCCGCCTCCCTTCGATGCAAATGCCGAATTCTTCGTGGTGGAGGGCATCGCCTTCAACGACCTGCTCAACGTCCGCGCCACGCCCTCGGCTGGCGGCAAGCTGGTCGGCCGCCTGCCCAATGGCACGGCACTGCGTAACCACGGCTGCAAGGAAAACAACGGCGCCAACTGGTGCGACGTCGAATCGCTTGAGGACGCCAAGGTGCGGGGCTGGGTTGCCGCCCGCTACCTGTTTGCGACGGCGGTCGAGGGCATGCCCGAGCCGCCTGCCGCCGCGGGCGCACCTCCCGACGGCAGCACACCCGCCGATGCGGGTGCGCAGGCCGCCGCCACTCCGCCCGAGGGTTTCGACGCGATCGGCGACATCCCATGCGCCCGCTACTATGGCCAGCCGATGACCCATTGCTCGGCCGGCGTGAAGCGCAGGGAGGACGGAGAAGCGACGGTGACGGTAACGTGGCCCGACGGGGGCGAGCGGGTCATCCTGTTCACCAATGGCCGCGCCGACAATTCCGACTCACCCGACCCGCTCACCTACACCCGCGAGGCCGACCTCAATATGATTCGCATCGGCAAGGCCGAACGGTTCGAAATACCGGACGCGCTGCCGTTCGGGGGGTAGCCGGCCCTGACGATTGCCAGGCTATTCCCGCTGCTCCGTCCCGCGCCCTTGCGTAAAATTCCCGACCGCCCGGCGCATCGCCGCCCACGCCTCCTCGTCATCCAGTTCTTGCTGCGGGTAATAGCGCATGGTGAAGAAGGCGATTGCTTCGACGTTTCGCCACCACTCCGGCGGACGGTCGAGCGAAAGGCGGATGTTTTGCCGCTGCGCGCCGTTTTCAAAGCTGCCATTCATAGGATCTGTCAGCGCGAAAAGTACATGCAGCGGAGCGCCATCAATCGCGACCAGTACGGCGGCCGCTCCGAGCCTTTGGCCGTCGATAGGCTCGCGGGCCAAGAATTCGAATTCAAGGCCACCGTGTCCTTCCTTGTCGGGAAGCAGGAAGGCGCTGCCTTCTGCCTCGCGGCCGTAGCGCCAGCGAAAGAGGAGGGGTGGCTGTCCGCTCGCCGACGGGCTGGGGGCATTCAACGCAACCGGCAGGAAGCGGAGCGAAACGACGTCGCCATAAGGCTTTTCGATCTCAACGATCCATCGTTGCGGATCGTCTCGGTCTGGGTAGAGCAGCCACGCGACCGCCGGCTTGTCCGCCGGCATGCCGGCGGCGAGAGCGATCGCAAAAAGTGTCGCACGCCGCATCGGCGCTTCGTCCTCCCATGGCAATCATCGCAAAGGTGACGGCGCGCGGCAAGGCCGCTGCCGGACGCGCATTTTCGGGGTTACATCGCCGAAAACTCTCCCCTATAAGGCCCGCCTAGCCTGACATTAATAAGCGCTGCCGCCCGGCCGGAACCGCCTGCCGGGTTTTCCGCGCACGCAGCCGACGGACCCGAGAACACATGCCGAAACGCACCGACATCAAGTCGATCCTGATCATCGGGGCCGGCCCCATCGTCATCGGCCAGGCCTGCGAGTTCGATTATTCCGGCACGCAGGCCTGCAAGGCGCTGAAGGCCGAGGGGTTTCGCGTCATCCTGGTCAATTCCAACCCGGCCACGATCATGACCGATCCGGAACTGGCCGACGCCACCTACATCGAGCCGATCACGCCGGAGGTGGTGGCAAAAATCATCGCCAAGGAGCGGCCGGACGCACTGCTGCCGACGATGGGCGGCCAGACGGCGCTGAACACCGCGCTGTCGCTGCGCCGCATGGGTGTGCTCGAACGCTACGGTGTCGAGATGATCGGCGCCGATGCGCATGCCATCGACAAGGCCGAGGACCGTTCGCTGTTCCGCGAGGCGATGGCGAAGATCGGGCTGGAGACGCCGAAGTCGATGCTGGCCAATGCGTCGGCAGTGAAGGACGCTGACCGCAAGACGCATGAGGCCGAGCGCGCCGCCCTCAAGGCCGAGCAGCCGGCCGATCTCGACGCGACGCTCGATGCGCTGGAAACCCGCTGGAACCTCGGCGAGGGCGACCGCAAGCAGCGCTACATCAGCCACGCCATGGCGATTGCCGCGCAAGCGCTCGACCATGTCGGCCTGCCCGCCATCATCCGCCCGTCCTTCACCATGGGCGGCACCGGCGGCGGCATCGCCTACAATCGCGCCGAGTTTTTTGACATCGTCCAGTCCGGCCTCGACGCCTCGCCGACCACCGAGGTGCTGATCGAGGAAAGCGTGCTCGGCTGGAAGGAGTACGAGATGGAAGTCGTCCGCGACCGCGCGGACAACTGCATCATCGTCTGCTCGATCGAGAACATCGACCCGATGGGCGTACACACCGGCGATTCGATCACGGTGGCGCCGGCCCTGACGCTGACGGACAAAGAGTATCAGATGATGCGCAACGCCTCGATCGCGGTGCTGCGCGAGATCGGGGTGGAGACCGGCGGCTCCAATGTGCAGTTCGCCGTCAATCCGGCCGACGGCCGGCTGGTCGTCATCGAGATGAACCCGCGCGTGTCGCGCTCTTCGGCGCTGGCTTCAAAAGCAACCGGCTTTCCGATCGCGAAAATCGCCGCAAAACTGGCGGTCGGCTACACGCTGGACGAGCTCGACAACGATATTACGGGCGGCGCGACGCCCGCCTCTTTCGAGCCCTCCATCGATTACGTGGTTACCAAGATCCCGCGCTTCGCCTTCGAAAAGTTCCCCGGCGCATCGCCTGTGCTGACCACCGCGATGAAGTCAGTCGGCGAGGTCATGGCGATCGGCCGCACGTTCCAGGAATCGCTGCAGAAGGCGCTGCGCGGCCTTGAGACCGGGCTCACCGGCCTCGACGAGATCGAAATCCCCGGCGCCGACGGTGCGGAATCGAAGAACGCCATCCGCGCCGCGCTCGGCACGCCGACGCCCGACCGGCTGCGCATGGTGGCGCAGGCGATCCGCATGGGCACGTCGCTGGAAGAAGTCCACCAGATGTGCCGCATCGACCCGTGGTTCCTGGAGCAGATCGACGGCATCATCCGCATGGAAGCCCGCATCCGCGAGCACGGCCTGCCGCAGGATGCGGAAAACCTGCGCATGCTGAAGGGCATGGGCTTTTCCGACGCCCGCCTCGCCTCGCTGGCGAAGCGCGACCCTGCCGACGTTTCGAAGCTGCGCGAAAAGCTCGACGTGCGTCCGGTGTTCAAGCGCATCGACACATGCGCCGCCGAATTCGCCTCGCCGACGCCCTACATGTACTCGACCTACGAGGTTCCTTTCGCCGGCGAGACCCGTTCCGAGGCCCAGGTCAGCGCGCGCAAAAAGGTCGTCATCCTTGGTGGCGGTCCGAACCGCATCGGCCAGGGCATCGAGTTCGACTATTGCTGCTGTCATGCGGCGTTCGCGCTGCGCGACGCCGGTTTCGAGGCGATCATGGTCAACTGCAACCCGGAGACGGTCTCGACCGACTACGACACTTCCGACCGCCTGTATTTCGAGCCGCTGACCGCCGAGGACGTGCTGGAAATCCTGCGCGCCGAGGAGGAGTCAGGCGAACTCGTCGGCGTCATTGTCCAGTTCGGCGGCCAGACGCCGCTGAAACTCGCCGACGCGCTGGAAAAGGCCGGCATCCCGATCCTCGGCACCTCGCCCGACATGATCGACCTCGCGGAAGACCGCGACCGCTTCCAGAAGCTTTTGCGCAAGCTCGACCTCACGCAACCGAAGAACGGCATCGCCTATTCGGTCGAGCAGGCGCGCACGGTGGCGGGCGAACTCGGCTTTCCGCTTGTCGTGCGCCCGTCCTATGTGCTTGGCGGCCGCGCCATGCAGATCATCCATGACGAGGGCATACTGCAAAGCTACCTGCTCGACACCGTGCCCGGCCTGGTGCCGGAGGATATCAAGCAGAAGTACCCCAACGACAAGACCGGCCAGATCAACACGCTTTTGGGCAAGAATCCGCTGCTGTTCGACACCTATCTGTCGGGCGCCATCGAGGTCGATGTCGACTGCCTGTGCGACGGGAAAAACACCTATGTCTCCGGCATCATGGAGCACATCGAGGAGGCCGGCATCCATTCCGGCGACAGCGCCTGCTCGCTGCCGGTGCATTCGCTGTCCACCGAGCTCGTCGACGAGCTGGAGCGCCAGACGGCGGCGCTGGCGAAGGCGCTGAATGTCGGCGGGCTGATGAACGTGCAATATGCGGTGAAGGACGGCACCATCTTCGTGCTGGAGGTCAATCCGCGCGCCAGCCGCACCGTGCCGTTCGTGGCAAAGACCATCGGCAAGCCGGTCGCCAAGATCGCGGCGCGCATCATGGCCGGCGAAAACCTCGACGCGGCTTTCGCGCATTACGGCGCGAAGCCGGATGCGCGCAACCCCGGCCACATCGCGGTCAAGGAAGCCGTCTTCCCCTTCGCCCGCTTCCCCGGCGTCGATATCCTGCTCGGGCCGGAGATGAAGTCCACCGGCGAGGTGATGGGTCTCGACCGCGATTTCGCAATGGCCTTCGCAAAAAGCCAACTCGGGGCGAACATCGACCTGCCGCGCTCGGGAACCCTGTTCGTGTCGGTGCGCGACGAGGACAAAAAAGGCATCCTGCCGGCGGTCAAGCGGCTGGCCTCGCTCGGTTTCCGCGTGCTCGCCACATCAGGCACGCAGCGGTTCCTCGCCGAAAACGGCGTGGCGGCGGAGAAGATCAACAAGGTGCTGGAAGGCCGGCCGCATATCGAGGACGCCATCCGCAACCGCCAGGTGCAGATCGTCTTCAACACCACGGACGGCCAGAAGGCGGTGTCGGACTCCAAATCGCTGCGCCGCGCCACGTTGATGCAGAAGGTGCCGTATTACACGACGCTCTCCGGCATGGCCGCCGTCGCCGAGGCCATCGCGGCGCTCAAGGCCGGCAATCTGGAAGTGCGCCCGCTGCAGTCGTATTTTTGATGCACTGCCGTCCACCTCCCCCTTGAGGGGAGGTCGGTCGCGAAGCGACCGGGTGGGGGTGCCGACGAAGTGCTCCATCCTGAAGCGACCCCACCCCGTCTCGCTCAATCGAATCGAAAATTCCGTCCCATTCTCGGCTTGCGGCTCTCCCGTTCCTCGGCCTAGTGTGGCGACGAATCTTTTACAACCTCCGGGGGCGTCGATGCGCGGGACTTTGCTCAAACTGGCACTGGCGGGCGCGCTCGCCCTTTCCATGACGGCGCCGGGGCTTGCCCGGCATTGGAACTCCGGCGACACGGCGGCCCTCATCACCGGGCTGGCGATCGGCGGCATCGCGGCGTCCGCCGCCTCGCACGACCATTATTATCAGGACCAGTACATTCCGCCGCCGCCGGTCTATCGGTCGGCTGCGCCGTTCAGCCCGGCGCGCGGCATCATCTGCTATCCCCGCCAGCTCGCCTGCTACGCCAATGACGGCTCCTTCGCGCCGAAATGGACCAACCGCGTATTCTGACCGAGCCGAGAGAGGGTTTTTCAAAATGAGATTTTCGCTTGTTCCGGCCTTCGGCCTTGCCGCCGCGCTCATCGCCGCCCAGCCCGCGCTGGCCGACGACGAGCCCGATTCCAGCTTCGTGCGCATGCACGCCGTCGACCTTCTGGAAAACGCGCTGACGCCCGAGCAGATCACCACGCTGCAACTCGTCGCCTACCAGGCGGCCATCGCCGCCGCCTGCGACGGCTTTACGCTCGACGGCGCGAAGGTCGGCAAGGCGTTCGAGAAACTCGCGCCGGTCGACGCCGCAAAAATGACCGACGCGCAGAAAAGCTATCACGACCAGCACCTGCTGGTGATCTACGGCATTTTGGTCGGCGGCGAGCTGGCGGCCATGGCCGACGACGTGAGTGCCGCCTGCGACAAGGCCGCCGAGGCGAAGGCCGATCCCGAGTTTGCGGCGGAGGTGGTGTGGGAGTGAGACATTCCAACAACGCCAGACCTGTCGTTAAATTAATTGGTGAGGACGTCTTTTCGGATGGTCGAGCGCTTCCTCCCCTTCTTCTGCGGAGTAAGGTCAATTAGCTCTTTCGAGGGCTGAGAATTTGCGGCGATGTCGACGGATTGCTCCTCCGGTTCCTCTTCGATCCTAATGCCCGACAATATCTTGTGGCGCGCTTTTGGAGCTGGAGCGAAATTTTTATGATATATTTTGCTGAATTCCTCTAGAAACACTGGATCTTCGCGGACATGAAAGAATACTGCCCACTCCTCAAGCTCTTCGCCATCCCATTCACCACTCTGGGCCAATCTGCGCATGTATTTTATTACTGAAGGTATATCTTGTCTGATAGCAGACACACTTATTGCGAATCTGTCGCTGACGATAGACCAATCGTCCATAAGTAACGTCTCTTCTGATTCCTTAATTTGACCGGATAGTTTGTACGCATTGGACAGGTTTACCATATCCATTCTGCGTCTTTCTTCATTCTTTTTTCCCTTAATGCCATTCACGGCAAAATCGAGAATGTTAGCGGCCAGCTTGTATTCACCTCGTTCAATAAGTTTGTATCCAAAATCTCCCAGTTTCGTATCGGCAATGTCTGCCTGATCGGAGTGCATTTTTCTCCAAACTACCTGCAAAATCTTTACGCCGAATTCGCAAATGTTATCTAGAGATGCACGGAAATACTTATCGGAGGCAAATAACGCCTCACCTCTTTCGATTTTTCCTTCAGCATCTTGGAATATCTTTTTTAAGTATGTGGTGTTTACAATACCATCGGCGTGTGCAAAAAGGTTGCGACGCTCGATTATCTCAATTAAACTATTCCATTTTTTATAGTCGTCCTTTATGGCTCTAGAGAGGTTTAATCTTTTCTCGAACCACAAAACTTGCTCCTCAAACGAATCGCGCGTAATAATATCGATTTCACGATCGATCAAGAAGTCCTGGAATTCTTCCAGGCTGCCTGCTCGAAAAATATCCTTTACGGCGATCTGTCTATCGCTGTCTGAGATCATCTTTGGATTTTTGCGCAATATTCTTTTCATAATTTGCGCGATGTGATAGTCTAAGCTGCTAACCACTCCGATTAGCAGCATTTTTGGAATCTGCTTGGATACTAAGTGACTTGTTTTTCCTCGTTCTGCTATCGATCTAAACGTTGGATAGTTCGCCATATCTATTTCGTAAATATGCCGGATTTCTTCTTTCGTATTGGCTTTCGAGCACCTTTCGCAAAATTTTACGATCTCTGACTGTTGAATTCCTTTAGTGATTAGTGAGCTAAACAGAGCAACAATCGGAAGCATATCCATGTAGCCAAGCATTGATCGACAAAAATCGTCGAACAGCTCGGAAAAATCACCATCAGGCTTTGGTCCTATGGTTATTTCTTTTTTGGGGTGTCGGGAAAATCGTTAGAAGGTGATGCTGAATGTGCGATATTATTACCTTGTTTGTCTTTAAAGAAGCAAACAAAGAAACTATTGCCCTTTTCCATTGGTTCCGTTCCCCAAGCTATAGGTGGGATCATGGCACTCTGACTTATTAACTTGATATTGCATAGGTGTCTACCGCCTGCACCTCAATCTCAATATCAAACTCCATGAACCACCCCGACACCGGCACAAAACTCCGCGACGGAAAATTGTCGGGAAAATGTTTTTGGTAGACCCGGTTGATGGCGTTGTAGAAGCCGGCATTGGCAGCGTAGATGCGCACCATCACCACATTGTCGAAACTCGTATCCGCCGCCTCCAGGCAGAGTTTTACCGCGTTCAGCGACGCCTCGGTCTGGGTCTCGATGTCGCCGCGCACGATTTTTCCCGTCGCCATGTCGATCGGCGGGGTGGCGGCGACGAAGACAAAACCGTTGGCCTTGGTCACCGACGAACAGGGAATGCCCAGCTCGCGCATCAGCGGCGACAGCACCGGCACTTCGACGATTTCTTTTTTCATCCAAAAACTCCGGTATTGATGCAGGGCATGTCCCGCAAGGGCAGGGCGATTGCTATGAGGCTACCCCTAACCCTGCCGGGGCGAGACAGGTGGCTCGCCCGTCCCTCGGAGCCCCACAAGGGGGAGCTATCGGGTTCACGCATCTCGACATTGGTATCGAATCGGCTCTGGTTGACGATAAATCCTGTTGGGACTCTGATATCACGGTCGCGGAGGCATGGATTCCCGACACTCTCCGCTCGCTTCGCTCGCTCACGAGGTCGGGAATGACGACAGTCATGGGCTGTTTGCGCTAGTCTCAAACGTTGGCGATTGGCTGGAGACATTGGTGACTGTC
>NZ_JBIRCY010000017.1:0-124038 GCF_044326205.1 Mesorhizobium sp. IMUNJ 23232 | reverse complement strand
GCCCAACGACCAGAGCAGCAAGTGTCAAAAGCCGGCTCTTGCTCAGTCCGAAGTGGATGCCTAACGTCTCCATGAGAACGGTATGAACGGGCGCCATGAGTGAAGATCCTTTGCCGAGGAATCTTCATTCCAAGCACATCATCCCGTTCTCACCCTGACCGCACTGTCGTGTACCGTGTCCGCGCCAGAGCGGATTTTGTCGCGAGCTTGACCGCCTTCCTTCAAAACATTGTTCCGGCCTTCCAGAGCCCGTCATCGCCGGCCACGGCGTTTAGCGCGCCGCAGTGGTGAGCTGCCCCGCCTCCCAGCCCAGGATTGCGCGCTTGCGCGTCAGTCCCCAATGGTAGCCGGTGAGCGCGCCCGACTTTCCAAGCGCGCGGTGGCAAGGCACCACGAAGGACAGCGGGTTGGCGCCGATGGCCGCACCCACGGCGCGCGAGGCGTTCGGCTTGCCGATCTCGGCGGCGATCGCGGAATAGCTGCGCGCCTTGCCCATCGGGATTTTCAGCAGCGCCTCCCAGACGCTGACCTGGAAATCGGTGCCGATCATCACAACCCTGAGCGGCTGGTCGTTGCGCCAGCGCGAGGGGTCGAAGATACGCGCGGCATAGGGCGCGGTGGCAGACATGTCCTCGACGTAGCTTGCATTGGGCCAGCGGCCGCTCATGTCGGCAAACGCCGCCCGCTCCTGGCCGGCATCGTTGAACGAAAGGCCCGCCAGCCCACGGTCGGTGACCATGATCAGGGCGATGCCGAAGGGCGAGATGTGATAGCCATAGCGGATGACGAGCCCCTCGCCGCGCGTCTTGTAGTCGCCCGGCGACATCGCCTCATGGGTGACGAACAGGTCGTGCAGCCGGCTTGGGCCGGACATGCCGACCTCGAAAGAAGTCTCCAGCAGCGGCATGCCGTCGTCGAGCAGTTTTCGCGCATGATCGAGTGTAACCGCCTGCAAAAAGGCCTTCGGCGACAGGCCGGCCCAGCGGGTGAAGAGTTTCTGCAGGCCGGTCGGCGTCTCGCCGACATCCTCGGCCAGCGTCTCCAGCGAAGGCTGGTCGCGATAGTCGAGGCTGATCTTCTCGATCACCCGGCAGACGGTCGAATAGTCGCCGCCCTGTGGCGTGATCTCTCGTTGCAGGACGGGCGAGGGTTTTGACGACATGGCGGTATTCATAGCGGGCTGAGCGTTCATGGCAATGTCTCCTTGACCCCGAATATCGGGCCAGGGGATGCGCGAAACCACCCGAAACTTGCCCTCTCTAGTGGCGGCGGTATGCCACCGTTACGCACGCTTCGAAAGCAGGATGCGACACGGCAGCAAACCAGTCTGGATGGAAGCCAGGCAGCTTCTGAAAGTGTTTCAGCAGCAGCTTCCAGCCAGGCATTTCCTCGTGGAAGAGCCAGGTTTTGCCGCCTATCTCCAATTCGCAGCATATCAGATCAGTCGTGATCTCGTCGCGCTTGTAGAACGTGATCCTCTCGATTTCAGAGAGCTCAATCCGACGCAGAAAATTGGCGTTGATGGTCGACATGCCTGATACTGGCCGGCCAAGCCACAGTCAGCAAGACGTCAACCCGTAACCGTCATCCGTGTCGAGCCTTGTCGATCGCGGCGACGTCGATTTTTCCCATCTCCATCATCGCGTCGAAGGCGCGTTTGGCTTCCGCGCCGCCGGCCGCCATCGCGTCGGTCAGGGTGCGCGGCGTGATCTGCCAGGAGACGCCCCATTTGTCCTTGCACCAGCCGCAGGCGCTCTCCTGCCCGCCATTGCCGACGATGGCGTTCCAGTAGCGGTCGGTCTCCTCCTGATCGTCGGTAGCGATCTGGAACGAAAAAGCTTCGTTGTGCTTGAACATGGGCCCGCCATTGAGGCCAAGACAGGGAATGCCGGCGACCGTGAAGTCCACCGTCAGCACGTCGCCCTGCCTGCCGGACGGGTAGTCGCTGGGCGCACGATGGACGGCGCTGACAAAGCTGTCCGGAAAAGTCTCGGCATAGAAGCGGGCCGCAGCCTCGGCGTCGTTGTCGTACCAGACGCAGATCGTGTTCTTTGCAATCGTCATTTCTTGTCCTTTCGCTTTTTGAAACCAATTCCGGCCCGGTTTCCCACGCAGCCGGGCGACTTCCAGTCCGTCACGACGGATACCACAAACCGGAATGCGCTCATGCCGTCCGACGTTCCGCAACAAGACCTCGTCCTCCGCGACGGCAGGGCGGTGGTCGTCGGAAAGATGGATCGCGGCCAGGCATAGCGTCATGACCTCCCTGTCACGGGCTTCGGGCGGGCCGGCTGCCCTGCCTTCATCCGTTGGACGAACGGGCGGTCCGGGTTCCGACAAATCGGCCAAAAAATTTTACGGCCGCGGCCGTGTTGAATGAGGGAGAAGCGCTCGCAGCCGACGCAATCCACCATCGCTTGCTTCAAGACTACGAAGTCGGCTGCTGCGAACGGGCTGCAGATTCAGCTCTTGGCCCTGGCCAGCGCGCTCGAAAACGCCGCGGCAAAACTCTCGCGATCGTCGGGATTGAGGAAGGAGCCGATCGACACGGTTTCCTCCCGCGATTCGACCGCCATCCGGGTGATGCCGATCTCGTCGTGGCGCGAGACGGAAAAGCGCGTCCAGAACGGGTTGAAATGGTGCGCCTGAGAGCGGCCGGAGGGTGCGGTTTTCTTGATGTCGAGGGCGGTGCGCGATACCGACACTTCTTCGCGGGCGCGGGCGGCGCGGTAGTTCAGCCGGAACGCGACATAGACCGCGAGCACGTCGAGGCCGAAGAAGCCGAAGACCGGCCAGGCGCCATGCGACAGGAAGAACGCGCCGGTGGTGAGCCAGCCGAACAGCAGCGCGCCCATCAGGATCGCGAAACCGGTTCGTCCGAGCGAGCGGTGCGGCGTAAGCAGCGCGCGGAAGAACGGTTCGTCGGCAGGACTGTCGTTTGTGTCGTCCATGGCGAATAATTATAGAAGGATCATGAAAAACCCCAAGGCAAAAAGCGTCGCAGCCGGGGGCACACGCGACGGCTCCAACGTCAAGCCGCGTCCGAAGCCGGCGCGGCCGCATTCGGTCTATCGGCCCGACGAGGTGCGGGAGATCTTTCGCCGCTTCTCCGTGCAGCGGCCGGAGCCGAAAGGCGAGCTGGAGCATGTCAATGCCTTCACCCTGCTGGTCGCCGTGGTGCTGTCGGCGCAGGCGACGGACGCCGGCGTCAACAAGGCGACGCGCGCGCTGTTCGCGGTGGCCGATACGCCTCAGAAGATGGTCGCGCTGGGCGAGGAGGAGGTCGGAAAATACATACGCACCATCGGCCTGTGGCGCGGCAAGGCCAAGAACGTGATCGCGCTGTCGCAGGCGCTGATCCGCGATCATGGCGGAAGCGTGCCGGCGGACCGCGAGGAACTGGTCAAGCTGCCGGGGGTCGGCCGCAAGACCGCCAATGTGGTGCTCAACATGGCCTTCGGCCAGCCGACCATGGCCGTCGATACGCATATTTTCCGCATCGGCAACCGACTGCTGCTGGCGCCCGGCAAGACGCCGGAGCAAGTGGAGGCCGGGCTGATAAAGATCATCCCGCCGGAATACATGCGCCATGCGCATCACTGGCTGATCCTGCACGGGCGTTATGTGTGCAAGGCGCGCAAGCCGGACTGTCCGCGCTGCGTGATCGCCGACATCTGCAAGTCGCCGGAGAAGACGACGTCTATTCCCGCGCCTCTGGTGGAGATCGGAGCGATCGGCGGGCTGGAGGCCGCTCAGTAGCCGAAACCGCGCGCCATGGCGGCGGCGAAGATCAGGATCAGGGCAAAGAAGCCGGCCTCGGCCTTCAGCCAGACGCGCAGAGCGGCGATCTCGGCGTCCGGCACCGTGTCGGCCACGGCGCGGCGCCAACTGAGAATGCGCCGCGTCGGCGCCGCGGAGAGCATCCCGACGGCGGCGAGGGCCGCCATCTTCAGCCAGAACACCGGATTGTAGACGTAGAATTCCCAACCCTTGAGACCGAAGATGACGCGGCCAATGCCGACGATGATGAGCAGGCCGGCGGCCATGCCATAGGCGCCATCGATGCGGCCAAGCAGCGGCAGGCTTCGCGCCGCCAAGCCTTTTCGGACCAGCACGAACTCGGCCGCCAGCAGCGCGGCAAGCAGGAAGGCCAGGAAATGGTGCACGATGGCGAGCAGAAGATCGAGAAGGGCGGCGTCCATCGGTTCATCTCGATATGTTTACAGTGTAAAGATAAGTAGGATAGGAATTACTCGCCGTCAACCCGCTGGGGAAGCGGACGGTGACGGCGGCACGAACTTTGCCGATGCTGGCCGGCCGAGCGCTGGGCCACAACACGCTCCAAAGTTGATAGGTTTGTTATCGTCCACTCAGACCGCACTTCAATGGAAGAACCGCCATGCCGAAGATCGACGTTGAAAAGGTTACACAAATCAAAGGCTCGGGCTATCCGGCGCCATTCGACGCGCCCTGCGCCGATCGTGTTCGGCAGCGCCTCGGCAACGCCGGCGGGCTGAAGGATTTCGGCGTCAACCTGATGCGGCTGCCGCCGGGCAACTGGTCCAGCCAGCGCCACTGGCACACGCATGAGGACGAGTTCGTCTATGTGCTGGAGGGCGAGCTGACGCTTGTCGAGGACGGCGGCGAGACCGTGCTGCGCGCCGGCGATTGCGCAGCCTTCCCGAAAAATTCCGGCAACGGCCATCACATGATCAACAGGGCCGGCGCGACGGCGGTCTATCTCGAAGTCGGCTCGCGCTCTCCCGCCGACATCACCTATTGCTCCGACATCGACATGATGAGTTCGAACGCCGACGGCCGGTTCGTGCACAAGGACGGTACACCCTATTCGGAAAGGTGAGATCGTTCTGACGCTAACGCCCTGGCCCGCGTAGGCGTTGGTTCCTGGACCCTTCCCAAGGACGATGAGGCGGCTATGGTCCGCGCGTCGCCGCCGGAAGATTGGCATGCCCGCATCCACCATCATCGAAATTCCCTCGATCGAAACCGAACGCACTATCCTGCGCGCGCACTGTCCAGGCGACTTCGACGCCTATGTGGTGATGTGGGCGGCGCCGGAGGTGACGCGGTTCATCGGCGGCTATGCGCGGACGCGCGACGAGAGCTGGATCCGGTTTCTCAGGCATGCCGGCACCTGGGCGATGCTGGGCTACGGCTTTTGGGCGGTCGAGGACAAGGCGAGCGGCCGCTTCATCGGCGAGGCGGGATATCATCAGATCTTCCGGAACATGACGCCGTCGATCGACGGGTTTCCCGAATGCGGCTGGGCGCTGGCTCCCGACATGCAGGGGCGCGGCCTGGCGACCGAGATCGTCACCGCCGCGGTGGCGTGGGGCGACCGGACGCTTGGCGGCCAGCGGCAGGTCTGCATCATCGACCGCGACAACCACGCCTCGATCCGGCTCGCCGGCAAATGCGGATTCGGCAATCCGGTCGATGCGCGGTTCGGGGAGGAGACGGTGCTGCTGTTTGAGCGGCTGGCCGAAACTGCCTGATGGAACTGCCCGCGTCGTCGCGACTCACCCGTTCCGGTTCTGCACCGCCGCGGCATTCGCCACCTGCACGGCCCCCAGGTTCCATGCCTGGGCCGACGGGCTCCAGCGGCGCGGAATGTGTGAAAATGCAAACATGATGGGCCGCCGACATGAGCCAAAAACGGGGATAGGAAATCGGCGTTTTGAGCGAAATATTTTTTGACCCCGCGCTGCGCATGAAACGGGTTCGGTAGATATTGTTTAGAAATCAATGCCTTGGTCGGTTCGACCGTTTTGGCCGAAGGAACACGCACAAACAAAATGCGGGCCGTGAACCGCCGATCCATCCCCCTCCCTTTGGGCCATCGTATCATTGGTCCGAGTTTCAACGGGGCACGCGCATGGATACGACCGACAATCTCGACCTTCCCTACATCATGCCGTCGCAGGCGCAGAAGCATGTGACACACAACGAGGCGATCGGCATGCTCGACGCACTGGTGCAGCTTGGCGTCGCCGACCGCGACCTTGCCGCGCCGCCCGGAGCACCTGCCAATGGCGCCCGCTACATCGTCGCCGCCGCCGCCACCGGCGACTGGAGCGGGCAGTCGGGCAAAATTGCGCACCGGTTCGACGGAGCCTGGTCCTTCTACGCGCCGAAACCGGGTTTCCTCAGCCATGTCGCGGACGAGGACATCTTCGTGTTCTGGACCGGCGCGGCCTGGGCGCCGCTCGACGGCGTGCTGTCAGCGCTGCAGAACATTGCCCTGCTCGGCATCGGAACCACCGCCGACGGCACCAATCCGTTCTCGGCGAAACTCAACAAGGCGCTGTGGACGGCCAAGACGGTTTCCGAAGGCGGCGACGGCGATTTGCGCTACACGCTGAACAAGGAGACGGCGGCCAACGTGCTGTCCCTGCTGCTGCAGACCGGGTTTTCCGGCCGGGCCGAACTGGGCCTGATCGGCGACGACAATCTCGCGCTGAAGGTGTCGCCCGACGGCTCGGGCTGGACGACTGCGCTGACCGTCGACAAGACGACGGGCCAGTTCACCATCAACAACGCGTTCAACCTCAACGCGGCGCTGAACATAGCTGGCGCCGCGCTGACCATCAGCCGCGACGGCGCGCCCAGCCTGGTGCGGCTCATCAGCTACCGCGATACCAACGCAACCCACGCCACATTCGCAGCCGACGTGGCGCGCGGCAGCCTGGCAGCACCTGCCTACATCACCAATACCGGGCTGATGGCAGAGTTCATCGTGCGGCCATGGGACGGAACGGCGGTGGGTAACGCCGCAAGCGGGCGGCTGGCTTTTCGCGCTTCGGAAAACCACAGCGCTTCCGCGCGCGGCACACGCTGGACGATCGAGCTGACCCCCAATGGCGGCACGGCGACGGCGGAGGTTGGCTCACTGGACCATGCGACGGGGCTTTCGCTGTTCACCATACCGGTCATCGACGCCAACCGCCATTTCCGGCTGCGGTCCTACACGATCGCCACCTTGCCTTCGGCCTCGCCCGCCGGCCAGATGATCCATTGCTCGGATCTCGGCGGCGGCGGCGGACAGGTGAATTCGGA
Source organism: Mesorhizobium sp. IMUNJ 23232 (assembly GCF_044326205.1). Lineage (NCBI taxonomy): Bacteria > Pseudomonadati > Pseudomonadota > Alphaproteobacteria > Hyphomicrobiales > Phyllobacteriaceae > Mesorhizobium > Mesorhizobium sp. IMUNJ 23232. The sequence continues at coordinate 116,961 of NZ_JBIRCY010000017.1, read as the reverse complement.
CGGCAGCGCCTGGCGGCGCGTGTCGCGCGGCGGCCAGCAGGCGGTGGCGAGCGATGCGGATTTCACGCTGACGGTGCTGACGAGCGCCGAGGAGCAGCGGCACACCGGGACGCTCACTGCCAATCGGGCGGTCACGCTTTCGGCGACGAACGCCTATGCCGGCGCGCGCTTCCGGCTGACGCGCACCGGCGGCGGCGCGTTCACCCTGTCGCTCGGCGGGCTGAAGAGCCTTGCCACCAATACCTGGGCGGAGGCGGTGTATGACGGATCGGCCTGGTATCTGGCGGCATATGGGGCGCTGTGAGGGATTTTGACGGCTTCCGATCGCTCTTCCGACCGGTGGACCGCAAGACCTGCGGTCCACCCGCTGCGATGGCTTGTGTCAGCCGCGAATCCACAACGCGCCTCCAAAGCCATTCTTCGGGTCTCCGGAGAAAGCAGGACTAACCCCGGCCGCCGGTGTCTCATACCAACGGCGTTTGAATTTGACCGCCGCCGGTATCGGGCATTGCCGAGTGTTCCACGCTGACACGACGTGTCGTCAGATGAGGAATAGGAAAAATTTCCTTGAACTTTTCCGCCTCTCTGCTATTGTGCTTTCCCAACGGAGGCTGGAATGGACCGCGCGGAACGCGAAAATGAGCAGGAGACGCTGAAGGCCATCGCAGCGGTGCTGCTTAAGCTGGCCGTTCTGGCCGAATTCCTTTGCATCCTGCCGCTCTGGATTCGCGTTCTCGTGCTTTCGCTGCTGCGGCCGGCCGAGGCCGTCGCGCGGGCCTTTGCTATCGAGCAGGCCAGCGGCGCGCTTGCCTTGCCTCCGGCGGCGGTCTTCGGGGTTGATGCCGATCGCTACGCCGAGGCTTTGCGGCTCGCCCGCTGCTTCCGCACGCTGGCCTTCGTCTTCGGCGGCCTGCACGGTTTTTCCAGTGGGCGGCGGCCGTTTCGCGGCGGGCCGAATGGGCATCTTGTGCAAAGCGGGCCGGCGATGGCGTGGCCGAATCAGCCAATGACCGCGCGGCGCGCAATGGCTTTCGGCGCGGCCGGGCGCATCGATACGTCGTGACCGCCGGACGGGCATGCCGTCCGGCTTTCAGATCAGGCTCCAACTTGTTGAGATTCGAACGCCATCCGCCTGGTGCGCTTGGCGGTGGGGGCGTTGGTATTCCGATACCAATGGCGGTCAAAGTTAACCGCCGTTGGCATCACATCACCGAATTCAGCACATACTCCGCTCTGGCCTCCTCAAAAATTGCCTCGACGCCGTAAATCGCCCTCGCCTTTTCCGGGCTCAGCCAGCCACGATTGATGCTGCGCAGCACGCGGTCCGGCGAACGTTTCTTCGGGTCACCGTAACCGCCGCCGCCGCAGGCGAGGAAGACAAATTTCTCGCCCTCCTTGCAAACTTCCGCGTTAAAGGCCGGCAGGTCGACAATCTCACCATCCGACAGTTCCTTCTGGCTGCGGGTGGGCGAAGCCGGTTTGCCACCGAGCACGCCGCGCGGCGGAAAGGTGGTGCCGTCGGCGGCATAGACCAGCGTCATGTCGTGGTCGACGGGATAGAACACGCCGCCGACGCCAGGCGAGCCCTCGAACTCGCCAAAACCTTGCGTGTCTTTCTGGACGCCGCGCGATTCGATGACGAAGGGATACATCGCCTCGTCGATCTCGACGGAATCGAGGTTGATCATGCCGCCATTGGCCGGCCCGCAATAGGTCAGCCAGCCGTCGTAGCCATGCCGTGCCCCGCCGCCCGAATAGGCGACGAACACCTGGTTCACATAGGGCTGGCCGTTCTTGAACGGGTCGAAGCCTGAAACGACCCCGATGCCCACCGGCAGGTGCTGGCCGCCCTCCGCCTGGCCGAACGGCGCGCCCATCTCGGAAAAGGCGCAGCTTCCGGCCGAGATCAGCCGGTCGTTGACGTTGGTGGTGGCGACCGAGGTGCCGACGGGATAGCGCGGTTTTCCCACGACGCTGCCCTCGCGCATAAGCACCTTGATGCGGCTGGCGCTGCCGTGATTGTGGGGCATGTGCGCGTCCATATTGTTGAAGACGCCCATGCGGCAGGAGCCGGTGCAGGTGTTTTCCGTGATGTTCAGGCCGCCCGGCACATTGTCGATGTTGTTGCGGACGTCGACGGTGATCATGCCTTCATTTGGGTCGACGGTGATCTCGACGCGCACCGGAATGCCTTCGTCGGCCACGCCCGGCACAGGGTCGTGGCGGGTCTCATAGCTGTAAGTGCCGGCCGGCAGTTTTTTGATCTCGGCGATTGCCATGGCCCGGCCGTAGTCGAACCAGTCCTCGACCCAGTTTTTTATGCCGTCGCGCCCGTATTTGCCGAGCAGTTCGATGAGGCGGCGCTCGGCGGTCTTGCAGGCGCCGATCTGCGCGCGCAGGTCGCCCAGCCACAGCTCCGGCACGCGGTTGCGCGTCAGGCCGATGCGGATGACGTCGTCGATCTCCTGGTAATCGCGCATGATGCGCACGCAGGGAAAGTGGATGCCTTCTTCGTAGACGGTTTTCGCGAAGGGCAGATAGGTGGTCGGCACCGGCGCGCCGGTGTCGGCATGGTGCGACAGCGCCATCGCCCAGAACAGCGGCTTGCCTTCGAAGAACACCGGCATGCAGAGCGTGAAGTCGGCGTGGTGGGTGCTGCCATGATAGGGTGAGTTGTTGAGAAAGATGTCGCCCGGGCGGATGTCGCGGAACAGTTCGGTGATCGGCCTGGTCACCAGGTCCATCGACGCGACGTGGATGGGCAGCGCGTTCTCGGTGGAGACGATGCGATGATCGAAGGTCAGGATCGCGCAACTGAAGTCGCGCGCGTTCTTGATCACCGCCGAGCGGCTGGCGCGCATCACCACCAGCGTCATCTCGCGCACAATCGCCTCGAAACGGCTTTTGAGCACCGACATCAGCAGCGGATCGCTCCGCGTCTCGGTTTTTTGGGGTTCTGCCACGACGTCGTGCATCATGTTCTCCCTTGAAATCTTGCCGCGAGAAGCCTCCGGCCGGACGACGTAAGTGCCGGGGACAGTTTACTTTCTTTCGGCAGAAAGGCCGCAGCGCTTCAGCAGTCGCGCGGGCCGAAAAAAGTAAACTGTCCCCTGCGGTTCCTTCTGTTCTCAAGCGACTTCCACGAGGAAGTTGCCGTATTCGTCTGTGTCGGCGAAATGGCCTTCCTTGATCATCGCCGTGAAGGTCGGCGTCTCGATCAGGCACGGGCCAGCAAATTTGGCGCCGGCGCCAACCTTTTCGCCGTCGAACACCGGCACTTCGGCGACCTCGCCTTTCTCGGCCAGATAGAGTTTTCGCCGTGCCTTCGGCTGCGGCGCCTCCGCCTGCGCGTCGAGGCGGAATTCGCGATAAAGATTCTGTTCCGGCCGGTGGCCGATGGCGCGCACCTTCCAGGTGATGAACTCGACGACGTCCTTGTCGGCGCGGATCGAATAGATGCGCTCGTGCATGCGATGAAAATCCTCGACCAGCCGCGGCAGGTCCGCGGCCGAGATCTTGCCGTCGCGCTCGAACGCCACCTCGATCTCCCACGACTGGTATTCGTAGCGGCCCATGAAGGAGAATTCGTAGCGCCGCCGCTCCTTCGGAATGCCGGCGCCTTCGAGAAAGCGCTCGCCGTCGGCAACAAGGCGGTCGAGCATGGTGTTGACCACGTCGGGATCGAAGCGGCGGCTGTCGGTCGGGGCGACGCCATTCTGCTCCCAGCGGATATCGGAGATCAGCCCGCCGAAGGCGCTCAGCCCCGCGACATAGCGCGGGATCATGTAGCGCTTCAGTTTCAATATGTCGGCCATCTCGGCGATGTGGCACGAGGTGGCGCCACCGCCGCAGACGAAATAGCTTTCGCGCGGGTTGATGCCCTCGCGGATGGTGATCTCCTCGATTGCCGCGACCATATTGTGGTTGCTGGTGGTGTGGATCGCGTGCGCGGCCCGCATCAGGTCGACGCCCAGCCGGTCGGCGACGCGCTGGACTGCCTGCTCGGCCAGCTTGCGGTCGAGTTTTATGCGCCCGCCGAGGAAGAAATCCGGGTCGATGATGCCGAGCACCACATTGGCGTCGGTGACCGTGGCGTCCTCGTTGCCGTTGCCGTAGCAGGCCGGCCCCGGCCAGGCGCCGGCGCTGCGCGGGCCGACATGCAGCAGCCCGCCCTGATCGACGAAGGCGATGGAGCCGCCGCCGGCGCCTACCGAGCGCACGTCGACCTTGGGTATGCCGAGCGAATCGTCGTGGATCATCGAATCCGGCGTGACGATGATCTGGTGGTTGCGCAGCGCCGAGACGTCGAAGGTGGTGCCGCCCATGTCGCCGACGATGACGTCCGGCTCGTCGGTCAGCGCAAGTGCGGCCATCGGCGCCAGCGTCGGTCCGGACATGACGCTGTAGATGGGCCGCTTGATCATGTCCGGCACCGGCATCATGCCACCGACGCAGTTGGCGAGCAGCAATTGCCCACCGAAACCCTCCTCGTTCAGCGCGCCTTCGAGCGCTTCGACATAGCTGCGCACGATCGGGCTGATGGAAGCGTCGATGGCGGCCGCGATGATGCGCTTGTACTCGCGCGGCATCGGGTTGATCTCGTGGCTGAGGGTTACCGCGACCTCCGGCCACTCCCGCTTGATGATGTCGCGGGCGCGTAGTTCGTGGTCGGGGTTGACGACCGACCACAGGAAGCCGACGGCAATCGCCTGCACGCCGCGCCGGCGAAAGGTCTCGACGGCCTTCACCACGTCCTCGTCGCGGAACGGCACGATCTCCTTGCCGCGCGCGTCGATGCGGCCGCGCACGGGGAGCGTCAGGTTGCGGCTGACATAAGGTTCCGGATAATCGAGCCGCCATTCGAACGCGCCCTTGCGCGGTCCCTCGCGCAGCACGAGGATGTCCTCGTGCCCCTCGTTCAGGAGCACGCCCGTACGCGCGACCTTGCGCTCGACCAGCGCGTTGGTCGACACGGTCGAGCCGTGGACGATGATGTCGATCTCGGCGATGAATTTTTTTGCGCCCATGCCGAGGTCCCCGGCGGCGACGCGCAGCACGTCGATAAAACCCTTCTGGAACTGTCCGGGCGTGGTCGGCGCCTTGTGCAGCGTCACGCGTCCCGATGCGTCGGAAACCAGGCAGTCGGTAAAAGTGCCGCCGATGTCGATGCAGGCTTGGAAGGGCATGCCAGAGATTTCCTACGATGAGCGGGAGGAGCCGTGGGAGAGCCGGTCGACGATCAGGCTGAGCACGATGATCGCGCCGATGCAGAGCTGCTGGATGTAGCCGTCGATGCGGGCGAGGTTCATGCCGTTGGACAGCACGGTGATGAACAGCGCGCCGGCTATCGCCGAAAACACCCCGCCCTCGCCGCCGCGCAGCCGCGCGCCGCCGATGACGGCCGCGGCGATGGTCTCCAGCGCCAGGCTGCCGCCGATATTCGGTTCGCCCGAGCCGGCGCGCGCCGTGAGCAGCACCGCGCCGATGGCGGCAAGCGCCGAGCAGAGCACATAGGCGCCGAGCAGATGGAGCTTGACGTTGATACCGGCGGTGAAAGCCATGCGGCGGTTCGAGCCGATCAGGTAAAGGCTGCGGCCGAAGACGGTGCGGTTGAGCAGCACGGCAACGGCGGCAAGCAGGATCGCGATGATGACGATCGGGACCGGAATGCCGAGGATTTCCGCATCCACCAGAAGCCGACTGAAGTTCGGCGGAAAGCCGCTGACCGGAAAGCCGTCGGTGATGGTCGAGCTAAGCGCCAGCAGGATATTGAAGGACGCGAGCGTCACCACGAAGGGGTTGATGTTGACGACCGCGACGAAGAAGCCGTTGAAAGCGCCGATGACGATGCCGATAAGCAGCCCGGAGACTAGGAAGACGGCAAGCGCCAGCGCCGGATTGTCGATGAATTGCGTCATGGTCAGCGCCGAGGCGACGCTGACATAGGACACCGTCAGGCCGATCGACAGGTCGAGCCCGGCGGTGAGCAGCACCACCACCTGGCCGAGCGTGAACAGCGCGAGATAGCTGGTCTGCACCGCGATGTTCCAGAGATTGCCAGCGGACGCCACGTTCGGCTCATAGGCGGCGAAGCCGGCGAAAATCAGCAAAGTCGGCAGAATGCGCTGCAGTAGGCCGAGGCGGCCGATCATCGAGGAGCGCAAGGAGATCGCGGCGTCAGCCATGCTTGCGCCGCCCCTTGAGGATGAGCTCGCTGCAAAGTGCCGCGATCAGCACGACGCCCAGCACTAGCGTTTGGTACTTGCTGTCGATCTTGAGCAGGTTCATCGCGTTGGAGACGATCGACAGGAACAGCGCGCCCGCCATCACGCGCTCGGCGCGCCCTGAGCCGCCCATCAGCGAGACGCCGCCGACCACTGCCGCCGCGATCGATTCCAGCACGAAGGAAGCGCCGAGTGTCGACTGGCCGGAACCGATGCGGGCGGTCAGCAACACGCCGGTGATTGCCGCCGTAAGGCCGCTTGCCGCATAGATCAGCACCAGCACCGTGCCGACCGACACGCCGGACTGGCGCGAGGCGACGGGATTGCTGCCGACCGCATAGACGTATCGGCCGAAGCTGGTCAGGCGCTGGATGCCGACCGTGAGCAGCACGACACTGAGGCCGATGAGGATCACGACCGGGATTCCGAGCACAAAACCGCGGCCGACGCCCATGGTGAAGGAATCCGGCATGCCGTAGACCGGTATGCCCTTGGTAATATAGAAGGTCGCGCCGGCGACCACCGAACTCATGGCGAGCGTCACCATGAAGGGCGACAGGGATAGCCGGCTAACAAGGATGCCGTTCGCTGCGCCGATCAGCGCTCCTGTCCCCACCGAGATCAGAACAGCGAGCGCAACAGCCAGCATTGCCATATCGGGCATGAGCTGGAGCAGATAGCTCATCACCAGCGCCGTCTCGATCGAGGCGAAGGCGACAATGACGCCGACCGACAGGTCGAAGCCGCCGGCGATCATCACCATCATCTGGCCCATCGAGATGATCGACAGGATGGCGGTGTTGCGCAGCACGTTGATGATGTTCTGCGGGGAGAGGAAGCGCGGCTGGATGATCGTGGTAACCACCGCGATGATGGCGATCAGGATCAGCACCAACCCGCCATTGGCGAGGAAATTCGTCAGGCGCGAAGGTTTTGGCGCAGCGCTCATGCCGCAGCATCCGTTCGGCTTTTGCCGAAGAAGCCCGACAGTATTTCCGCCTCGGTGCGGCGCTCGCCTTCCAGATGCGTGACGATCTCGCCTTCGTGCATCACATAGATGCGGTTGGACAGGTTGAGGATTTCCGGAAGCTCGGAGGAGACGAGCAGGATAGCCGCGCCGGCCTGGGTCAGGTCGCGCAGCAGCTCGTAGATTTCCGCCTTGGCGCCGACGTCGATGCCGACCGTCGGTTCGTCGAACAGAAAAATCTTTATGTCGCGCATCAGGCCGCGCGCCAGCATTATCTTCTGCCGGTTGCCGCCGGAAAACTGTGAGACCGTCTGTTCGGGCAGAAGCGGCCGCACGCGCAGTTTTTCCAGCACCTTACGCACCTTCGCCGCCTCGACATTGCGGCGCAGCCAGCCGCCGCCGGCGATCTCGGCAAGGTCGAGCGCCGCTGCGGAAGCGTTTTCACGGATTGGCCGGTTCGGCGCCAGGCCGTCGGTGCCGCGGTCGGCCGGGAAATAGCAGACGCCTTCGCGCAGCATGGCGGCCGGATTGGCCGCCCTTGTCTCGACGCCGTCGATGAAGACGCGCCCGCCGGAAACTGCATCGAGGCCGAAAACCAGCCTGCCGACCTCACCCTTGCCGCAGCCGACGAGGCCGGCGAGGCCGACGATCTCGCCGGCCCGCACCTTCAGCGACACGTCGCGCACGCGCGCGTCAGCACTGGAGAGGCCCGCTACTTCCAGCATCACCTTGCCCGGCGCATGGGCGATCTTCGGATAGAGATCACCGACGGGGCGTCCGACCATCATCTCGACAAGCTGCGCCTCGGTGACGCCTGACCCCGCCACGGTGGCGACCTTTTTGCCGCCGCGCAGCACCGTGACGCGGTCGGCGAGCTGGCGGATTTCGCGCATGCGGTGCGAAACGTAGACGATGCCGACGCCCTCGGCCTTCAAACCTGCAAGCAGCTTGAACAGCGTGTCGGCATCGGTGTCGGTGAGCGAGGCGGTCGGCTCGTCGAGGATCAGGATTCGTGCCCTGTCGAACAGCGCCTTGGCGATCTCGACCATCTGGCGCTGCGCGCGCGGCAGGTCCTCGACCAAGCGGTCTAGGGGCACGTCGAAGCCAAGGCCCTCGATGAAGGTGCGTGCTTCCCGGCGCATCTCGGCATGCTTCAGGAACCCGCGCACTTTTCGCTCGCGACCGAGAAAAAGATTCTGCTCGACCGTGAGGTCGGGGATAAGGCTGAACTCCTGGAAGACCGCTGCGATGCCTGACTGGCGGGCGCCCTGAGGCGTCATGCCTTCGACGGGCTCGCCGGCAAGGCGGTAGGTGCCGCTGTCCCGCTGGACATTGCCGGTGATGACGTTGATCAGCGTCGATTTTCCGGCGCCGTTCTCGCCGAACAGAACGTGGATTTCGCCCGGCACCAGATCGAAATCGACACCATCGAGCGCCAGCGACGGGCCGTAGCGCTTTGTGATCCCAGTCAGGTCGATAAGCTTTTGGTCGGTCGCCATCGGGTGGGAGAAAAATCCTGTCTTGGGCCGGCGCAAAAGGATGAAGGCATCATCCAAAGAAAGGCAATCGAGCGCGCCGCTCCTCCGATCGTCTCCGGCGCTGCTGTCTGTCGGCACGGCCGCGCCCGTCCGGCGCGGCCGTGAAAGGTCAGCTCAGTTGGTGTCGAACACCGGCTGCCAGTCCTGGGGGGCGTAGATCTGCGTCAGGTCGACCTTGTCGATATTGTCCTTGCTGACCATGCCCGGCGTGGCGCGCAGCACACGCACGTCGGGATTGGCGGCGAGGAAGTCGATCGGCTTCTTCTCCAGCGCGCGCACCGCGAGATCGACGCCGATGCGCGCCAGGATCACTGGATACTCTGCGGAGAAGCCGAGAATCTGTCCTTCCTTGATGCGGTCGGGCATCTTCTGGTCTTCCCAGGAGGACACGATCTTGATGTCGTCGCGACCGGCCTCGGCCACCGCGCCGAGTGCTGCTTCCGCCGTCGGCGCGCCGCCCCAGATGGCGGTCATTTCCGGATAGGTCTGCAGCGCGTCCTCGATCAGGGTTAGCTGTTCGGCGACGCCGGCCTCGCCGTATTTGGTTTCCAGCAACTCGACCTTGGTATCCTTGATCGCTTCCTCGAAACCCTTCTGATAGGTCTCGGCCCAGCCGGAATTCTGCGGGCCGGGGAAGGCGACGACCTTGCCGCCGTCAGGTCCGAGCGCCTCGACCAGATATTTGCCGGAGAGAAACCCTTTCTGGCGGTGGTCGGTGGTGATCAGCGCGGTGATCGGCGTGTCGTAGATCGGATTGGCGACGGCGATGATCGGGATGCCCTTGTCCATGCCGGCCTTGAGACGGCCGGCGATGCCGCCCTCGCTGATCGCGCCGACGAGGATGGCGTCGGGGTTCGAGGCAAGGCAATCGTCGAACTGCGATAGCTGCTTCGGTAGCTGGTCGTAGCCGCCGGCCTGGAAGGTGTAGGCGCGCACGCCGAGGCGCCGGGCTTCGTCGACGATACCGTAGTTGGAGGCGACCCAGTAGCTGTCCTTCAGATGCGGGAACAGCACGCAGAGATTCCACTTCTTTGAAGCCTTCTCCAGCGGAACGTATTGGATGGGTTCCATCGGCTTCTTGTCCGGCCCGTCCGGAACGATGGTGAACGGCCACCAGTCGGCGGCCTGGGCGGGAAGGGCGATGGACAGCGTCGCGGCAAGCGCGAGCGCTGAGGCAAGGGTCTGGCGCAATTTCATGGTTGGGTCTCCACTTCGGGTTCCACTCTGTCTTCGACAAGCAAGACACGCCGCGGCCGCGCCGGATCGCCGGCTTCGCCAGCCATGCTGCTTCCACCTCTCGACCGTTATTGATCTCGGCCGTTACATATACGATATATCATGCACCAAAAACACACTCCGTCAAGCGCCGGCGAATGGCGAGATACGACGTATGGTGTGACGGTCTTGAAAGGTTGCCGGCAGCGTGTCCCGAGTCCGCCAAATCCGATGGCGCTAAGGCTGATACAGGGTCGAATAAGGGGTATTTTGGGAGCGCAGCGGTTAGAGATCGGATCGTTGGTCTGATCTGAACGAAGTGTCATCCCCTTGGTCGACCAAGGTGTGGGCGCTCCCGATGTCCGATTGCGGCTCCTAAAGCCGCTTTCCGTAATGACGCAGCACAAGGCCCACGGCCCCCATGCAGGCGCCGTTTTCGAGCATGCTGGCGGGCACGATGCGGGTACGCGCCTCCGGTTCGACATCGTGGCGTTTCACCAACGCATATTTGTCGAAGCTGGATTCCAGCGGATCGAAGAAGATCGGCCCGGCCATTGCCAGCCGGCCGCCGATCAGGATCAGGCCCGGATTGATGGCCGCGCCGACCATGGCAAGACCCCGGCCCGCCGCCTCGGCGGTGTCCTCGATCAGCCGTCGGCAGCCGACATCGCCCTTTTTTGCGAGATTTATCACGTCGACGATGCCCATGGGCCTGCCGAAGCGCTTCGAGGCCAGCGCCGTCGCGCCCTTGAAGCCGGCATAGAGTTCCCAGCAGCCGCGGTTGCCGCAGCGGCAAAGATCGCCCTTCGGGTCGATCGTCATGTGCCCGAATTCTCCGGCGGCGCCGGCGACGCCGTCGATGAGATGCCCGCGGCTGACGATCGCGCCGCCGACGCCGAAATCGATCAGCACGTAGACGAAATCCTCGACGCCGCGCGCCGCGCCCCACATCATTTCGGCGATTGCCCAGCACTTGCTGACATTGTCGGCGTAGATCGGCCGCCCGAGCGCCGTTTCGAACAGGCGGTGGACGTCGACGCCCTCCCAGGTGGGGATGGCGCCGGCGCGCATGATGCGGCCATTGGTCGGATTGATCGGCCCGCCGACGGCGACGCCGATGCCAAGCATGGTGTCGCTGGAAATGCCGAGTTCCGCATAGGCTTCCCGGATGAGGCGCTGGACGATCGCCATTGCCTCGTCGGGCGAAAAGTCCGCGTCCAGCTCGACCTTCTTGTCGGCGAGCACGGCATGCGAGACGTCGGCCACGATGAGCTGGATATGCTCGAGCCCGATGAGCAGCCCCACCACGGTGCCGGCCTCGGGGTTGAGCATCACCGCCGAGGCGGGACGCCCGGCGCCCGTGCTGCGGCTTGCCACCGGCGCCACCCCATCTACCACCACGCCCGATTTCCGCAGTTCGGTCAGCGTCGTCGACACGGTCGACTTCGCCAGCCCGAGGATATTCGCGATCTGCGTTCCGCTAAGCGCGCCGCGCTCGCTGAGCACGCGGACGATACGGCTGGATGGCGTGCCGCCCGGCACTTCGGTCAAAAGCGACTTTAGTTCAGGTTTGTACATTTTCATGGTCAATTAGCAGATTGACTTCGGAATAAGTTCATAACAGAATTAATTCAGGCTGAGTTAGAGGAAACTTAGCCACTCGCCGCAAAACACCAAGCCGGGCGCGGACGCAAGCGCCGGGGCGGCTCGAATTGGGAGGAACGTCGAAAAAGCCTCTGAAGGGCCGGTCTCGGCCGTCTTGGTGCATTTCGATGGCGCCGATGACGAAGTCTGAGTCTGGCCCGGCGATGAAAACGGCAAGGCGGTCGCGCGGCAACCACGCCACGACGGCCCGATCGCGAAACGAGCGCGGCAACCGCGCCGAACCTGGGAGGAAGGAAATGCTGAAATTGACATGCGCGGTGGCCGCGGCCGCCGTTCTTGCGGCGATTGGATCGGCGAACGCCGAGCCCAAGACCAATCTGCTGCATCAATGGTCGACGGGTTCGGACGCCGCCGCGATCGCCAAGCTTGGCGAGATGTTCACCGCCGCCGGCGGCGAATGGCAGCAGACCGCGATCGCCGGCCATACGGCAAACACGCTCGCAAAACTTCGTGCAGATGTCGTCGCCGGCAACGCGCCTCCGGCGGTCCAACTGAAAGGCCCCGAGATCGCCGAGTGGAACGAGACTGGCGGCGCCGCCAACATGGACGAGCTTGCCAATGCGGAAGGCTGGGACAAGGTCGTGGCGACGGAGTTGCTGCCGGTCATGAAGCCCAAGGGGAGTTGGGTCGCGGCTCCCATGAACATCCACCGCATCAATTGGCTGTGGGGCAACAAGGCGGTCATGGACAAGGCCGGCGTTACCGAACTGCCCAAGACCTGGGACGAATTCAACGCCGCCTGCGACAAGATCGTCGCCGCTGGCTTCATCTGCCTGTCGCATCTCTCGGCCGACTGGACCGACGCCACGACTTTCGAGGTGATCGTCTACGGCCAGGACATCGACCTCTTCAGGAAGGCCTTCGTGGAAGGCGATGTCGATGCGCTGCGCAGCGAGGGCATGGTGAAAGCCTTCACGCAGATGCGCACCATGGTCACGAAATACATGGACCCCGGCATCGCGGGCCGCGACTATGACTCCGCCAACATCATGCTCGGTCAGGGCAAGGCCGCTTTCTTCATCATGGGCGACTGGGAGATCGGCATGCTGAATGCCGCCGGCTTCAAACCCGGCTCGGAAATCCTGTGCGGCCAGGCGCCGACCGACTGGGGTAAGCCGGGCTTCATCCTGAACTCCGACTCGGTGGTGTTCTTCACGCAGAAGGATCCCGACTATATCGAGGGCCAGAAGCTGCTCGCGCATTTGATCCTGTCGCCGGAATTCCAGGCGACTTTCAACAAGGCCAAGGGCTCCATTCCCGCACGCCTCGATGTCGATCTCTCCGGCGAAGGCTGGAACGCCTGCCAGCAGATTTCGCAGAAGGACCTGGAAGCCTCGATCGCGGCCGGCACACTGGTGCGCTCGATGGCTCACAACATGACCGTGCTGCAGAAATATCGCGGCGCCATGATGGAAGTGATCACCGAATTCGTGAACACGCCGACCATGACGCCCGAGGACGCTGCCAACGCCATGGCGGACAACGTCGAAGCGCAGATGTAGGCATCCTCCCGGCCGAGGCGCGGCAATTGACGCGCCTCGGCTTTCCCTACGCTCGGCAACGTTGAAAGAACGCACGTGAGCTCGGCATCGGCCATCGACCGGACCGCAACGGTCTCAACAGGAAAGCGGCTGCGCGAGCGGCTGTCGCTGTGGCTGCCGCAGATCGTGCTCGCGCCTTCGCTGCTGGCCACCTTCATCTACGTCTTCGGCTTCACCGCCTGGACCTTCTACGTCTCGCTGTCCAACTCCTCGCTGCTGCCGAGCTATGACTATGTCGGCTTCGAGCATTATGTCTCGCTCTGGCAGAGCCGGCGCTGGAACATCGCCTACACCAACCTCTTCATCTTCGGCGTGCTCTACGTGCTGGGCACGATGGCGATCGGCCTTCTGCTTGCCATCCTCATAGACCAGCGGGTGCGCGGTGAGGCGGCCTGGCGCACGATCTATCTCTATCCCCTCGCCGTCTCCTTCGTCGTCACCGGCACGGTGTGGAGCTGGCTCTTCAACCCGACCTCCGGCATCGAGTTTTTCGTGCGCGGCTTCGGCTGGACGGATTTCAGCTTCAGTTGGACGACCAACCGTCAGCTTGCCATCTACGCCATCGTCATCACCGGCGTCTGGCAGGCGTCGGGTTTCGCCATGGCGCTGTTTCTCGCCGGGCTACGGTCGGTCGACCAGGATCTGGTCAAGGCCGCGCAGATCGACGGCGCCGGCATGGCGCGTATCTACCGGCGCGTCGTCATCCCGGCAATCGGCCCGATCTTTGTTGCGGTGCTGGTCGTATTGCTGCAATTCGCCATCAAGACCTTCGACCTCGCGATCGCGCTGACCAATGGCGGGCCTGGCATCGCCACGACCTTCCCCGCCATCTATGTGTACGATCTGATGTTCCAGCGCGGCCAGATCGCCGAGGGCGCCGCCGCCGCGATCATGATCCTGCTCGCGCTTTCGGCGGTGCTGATCCCCTATTCGCTGTGGAGCGTCTGGCGCCGTCGCCGGGAGAGTGGCCATGGCTGAGACAGTGATGACCGCCTACGATCCGCTGGCGAGTTCCGGCACATGGCGCCGCTCGCGCGCCAAGGCCGGCGTCTATCTCCTGCTCGGCCTTTTCGCCGCCTGGTACCTGCTGCCTCTCATCGTCGTCATCCTCAACTCCTTCCGCAGCCTCCCCGAGATCGCGGAAAACGGCTTGATCGCCTTTCCGAAAAGCTTCTCCTTCCACGCCTGGGGCGAGGCCTGGGACAGTTTCTGCGTCGGCGGCACCTGCGCCGGGATGAAGGGCAATTTCTACAACTCGCTGAAGATGACCATCCCCGCGACGATCATCTCCACCGCGATCGGGGCGATAAACGGATACATCCTCTCGAAATGGCGTTTTCGCGGGTCGGAACTCCTTTTCACGGCGATGATGCTCGGCGTCTTCATGCCGGGCCAGATCGCGCTGATGCCGTGGGCGTTCATTCTGGGTAAGTTGGGTCTTACGAATACGACCTGGGGCCTGGTGCTCGTCCACACGGTGCAGGGTCTTTCGTTCACCACGCTGTTCTGCCGCAACTATTACGTCAACATCCCCGAGGACCTGATCAAGGCGGCGCGTATCGACGGCGCGGGCTTCTGGCGGATCTTCTACAAGATCATCCTGCCGCTCTCGCCGCCGATCCTGATCGTCACGGTGATCTGGCAGTTCACCGGCATCTGGAACGAGTTCCTCTACGCCGTGGTTTTCTCCTCGGGACAGCAACAGCCGATCACCGCTGCGCTGATCGCGCTCTCCACCAATGGCACCAATGTGCGCAACTACGACGTCATGAGCGCCGCGGTGCTGATCGGCGCGCTGCCGCCGCTGCTCATCTATTTCTTCGGCGGCCGCTACTTCGTCCGCGGCCTTACCCATGGCGCGATAAAGTAGCGGGATATCATGGCCTCACTCAGCGTCCGCCAGATCCACAAGAGCTATGGGGCCGTCCAGGTCCTGAAGGACATCAATCTCGATGTGGAGACCGGCGAGTTCGTGGTGCTGGTCGGCCCGTCCGGCTGCGGCAAGTCCACCCTGCTCGCGATGATCGCCGGACTGGAATCCGTATCAGCCGGCACAATCCAGATTGGCGGGCGCGTCGTCAACGACGTGCCGCCAAAGGATCGCGACATCGCCATGGTGTTCCAGTCCTATGCGCTTTATCCGACCATGACCGTCAAGGAGAATATCACCTTCGGCATGGAGAGCCGCAAGGTGCCGAAAGCCGAGCAAGCCGAGGCGCTGGCGCGGGTGGTCAAGCTGTTGCAGATCGAGCCGCTGCTGAAACGCAAGCCCGGCCAGCTTTCCGGCGGCCAGCGCCAGCGCGTCGCCATGGGCAGGGCGCTGGTGCGCGACCCACTGCTCTTCCTCTTCGACGAGCCGCTGTCGAACCTCGACGCAAAACTGCGCATCGAGATGCGCACCGAGATCAAGAAGCTGCACCAGAAGCTCGGCAAGACCACCGTCTACGTCACCCACGATCAGGTCGAGGCGATGACGCTGGCTTCCCGCATCGCCGTGATGCACCAGGGCAACCTCCAGCAGTTCGATGTACCGCAGACGGTCTACGACCGGCCCGCCAATATGTTCGTCGCCAGCTTCATGGGTTCTCCGGCGATGAATTTTATCCCGGCGGAGGTCGGTGCGGAGAACGGCCATCCCGCGCTGTCCGTGCGGACGGCCAGCGGCAGCGCGTTCCTGAAACTGTCCGGTGACGTCGCGGCGAACATTCGCTCGAAGGACGTGATCCTCGGCGTGAGGCCCGAGCATATCACGCGTTTCGACCCACAATCAGCGGCCCGCAAGCCCGGCATCGCGTCGATTGCAGCGCCGGTCGAACTGGTCGAGCCGACCGGCGCCGAGACCATCGCCGTCATGCGGCTCGGCGGGCTGGAGATCGTCGGGCGTTTCGACCGCGACCAGGCCCCTTACTTGGGCGAGGAAATCCAGCTTGGCATCGACATGGGCCGCGCCTGCCTGTTCGACCCGCAAACCAAGAGACTGATCTAGCAGACCGCCAGGGACAGATTTTTCATGACTTTCGCAAACTACCCCAGCCTGACGGGTCGCGTGGTATTCGTGACCGGCGGGGCCTCCGGAATCGGCGCGGAACTCGTGCGCGCCTTTACGCTCAACGGCGCCAAGGTGGCCTTTGTCGACATCCAGGCCGAGGCCGGCGCCGCACTTGCCGACGAACTCCGCGAAGCGCCGCATCGTCCGCTTTTCCTGCAAGCGGATCTTGTCGACATCGATGCGCTGCGCGCTTCGATCGCCGAGACCCGGCATGCTCTGGGACCGGTCGCCGTGCTGATCAACAATGCCGCCAATGACGAGCGGCACGTCCTCGACGACGTGACCCCCGACTACTGGGACCGGATGATGAACGTCAATCTCAGGCACCAGTTCTTTGCCGCGCAGGCCGTACGCCCTCACATGAAGGAGCTGGGATACGGCTCGATCGTCAATCTGTCCTCGATCTCCTGGATGGTCGGCGCGGCCGGCATGGTCGCCTACACGACGGCGAAATCCGCGATTGTCGGCCTCACCAAGTCGCTCGGCCGCGAATTCGGGCCGGACAATATTCGCGTCAACGCGATCGCGCCCGGCGCGGTCGTCACCGACAAGCAATTGCGTCTCTGGTACACGCCCGAGCAGGCCGACGAGATGGTCGGGCGTCAGGCGATCAAGCGGCGGCTGCTACCCAGGGATATCGCGAGGACGGCGCTGTTCCTCGCCGCCGACGACAGCGAAATGATCACCAAGCAATACATCGTTGTCGATGGAGGGCTGCGCTGAGCCAGCATGCCCCAGTCGTCCTTCGGAAAATCGAAAACCATGCTGCAAGTCGGACTTAACCCTTACGGTCTGACTTATTATCTCGGGCTGCAGGGCCGGGGGACGCCGCGCGCCAATCCGCAAGGCCGCGGCCTCGAAGGGTTCATCCAGCTTGCCGAAGAACTTGGCGCCAGGACGCTGGAGATCGCCGAGACCTGGCTGGGGCCTCTGGACGATGCCGCACTGTCCGCCTTGCGCGACCGGCTCCGCACGCTCCGCATGACGCCGGTGGTCAGTTCCGGCCTGCATCATGGCGACTTCGACACCTGCCTGCGCGCGGCCAGGGCGCTCGACGCAAAATTGATCCGCTTTGCGCTGACGCCCATCCTCTGCGGCGATCGTGCAGCCGCCGGCGAGAAATGGCACGAGCTGGTCGCGGGCGTCCGAAAAAAATTAGCCGACTATGCGTCGCGCGCTGCGGCGGAAAATTTGACCATCGTCATCGAGAACCACCAGGATTTCACCAGCCGCGAACTGGTCGCCTTCTGCGACGAATTCGGACCGGGCGTCCGCATCGTCTACGACACCGGCAACAGCTTTCCCGTCGCGGAAAGCCCGCTCGATTTTACCCGCGTCGTCGCGCCCTATGTGGCGCATGTGCATCTCAAGGACTATCGCGTGCAATGGACCGACGAGGGGTTGCGCCTGGTGCGCTGCGCGATCGGCGATGGCGCGGTGCCCTTCCGGGAACTGGTCGCCATCCTTTCCGAATATCACAAGACGCTGCCGGCGGTGCTGGAGCCGGGCGCGCTGGAAGTGCGGCACGTGCGCCTGTTCACGCCGGACTGGTGGCGCGGTTATGCGCCGTGCGACGCCGAGGCGCTGGCCGCCTGTCTTCTCGCGGCGCGCCGCAACCGGCTGCCCGATGACGCGGACTATCGCACGCCTTGGGAGCACCAGGCGGACCATGAACTCGTCGGCTACGAACTCGACATGATCCGGCGCAGCGCCGCGAACATGAGAAAAGCCGGATTGATGCAAGGAAAGGCATTGGCATGACCAAGGAACTGAGCGGCAAGATCGCCTTCGTCACGGGTTCGGGACGCGGCATCGGCCATGCCATTGCCCTGAAACTCGCCGGCCTCGGCGCCGATGTCGCGATCCACGATCTCGACTGGAGCGGACCGGCCAAATATGGCGAGGCCCCGGACCTCGGCGCGGTCGCGAAGGAGATCGAGGCGCTCGGCGTGCGCACCGCCGCCGTCACCGGCAACATCGGCGACAAGGCGGCCGTCGAGAAGATGAAAGCCGACATCGAGGCGAAACTCGGCCCGGTCGAACTGCTGGTCAACTGCGCCGGCGGCGACATCGGCGCCTCGGGCGGCAAGCCGGTGCCCAACAATGTGCTCGGCATCCCGCTGGAAGACATCCAGGCGCTGACCAACAACAATCTGATCGGCACGATGCTGATGTGCCAGACCTTCGTGCCTCCCATGGTCGACGCCGGCAGGGGGGCGGTGGTCAATATCGGCTCGACCGCCGCGCATGCGGGCTACTCGCACGGCGCCATCTACGCGACGCTGAAGGCCGCGGTCGTCCACTATTCGCGCTGCCTCGCCCGCGAGGTGCAGGCGGATGGCGTGCGCGTCAACGCGGTGAGCCCTGGCCCGACCAAGACCGCCCGCTTCGAGGCGACGCGCACGGTCGACCCTGTCAAGATGGATTCCGCGCAGAAGTCGCTGCAGCGTTATGCCGAACCGGACGAGATCGCCGACGCCGTGGCGTTCCTGCTCGGCAACGGCAGCCGTTTCGTCAACGGCCAGGTGCTGGTGGTCGACGGCGGTGAGACCGTCTGGCCGGGCTGAGGAACCGGCTGGATGTGCAGGCGCGATGCGGGCAATTCGCCCACGCGGTTTCGAAGCCGGCGTGCCGGCTGAATCGAACCAGCCCTCGTGATGCCTCAAGTCATTCGCGGCGGCGACATGCTGCCGAACTGGCTGACGCGCAACCCAAATGGATTGCGAGACCTATTCCGCGAACCATCCGGCGTTCTGAATCCCGTTCCCCGATATCAGTACTTTCAACCGTGACTACTTCGTCCGGAGCATCCGGCTATGCCGTGCCTGTTTCGAAGCCGGCGCGTTTCGCGCACGCCGCGATCGTTCAACAGTTTCAGGCATTTACCGATGAGATACCATAGCACGCGCAGATTGCTGCGCTGCGAAAGCCGATCGCAAATCGTGTATTGCGCCGGCTCTACTCCCGGTCTATCGCGGGTGGACCGCTAAATGCGGATCACAAAGTTGGGGATATTTATATGTCAGAACAAAGCGAACGCGGATATTTGGTCAGCATGACCGCCGAAATCGTATCGGCTTATGTTTCCAATAACGCGGTACCCGTCCCGCAACTCGCGGGCCTCATCGACGACGTTCATAACGCGCTCAATCGGCTTTCGCCAGTGGAAGTGCCTTCGGTTCCAGAAGTTCTCGTACCCGCGGTTCCGATCAAGAAGTCCATCCAAGGTGATTTCATCATCTGCCTCGAGGACGGCAAGAAGTTCACGTCGCTGAAGCGCCATCTTTCTACGGCTTTCGGTCTTTCGCCGGAGGAATACCGGAAGAAGTGGAGCCTTCCCGCCGACTATCCGATGGTGGCGCCCAACTATGCTGCCCGCCGCTCGGAACTCGCCAAGACGATGGGGCTTGGCCGCAAGCCCAAGGCGCCGCCGGCCCCCGCGCCCAAGCGTGGCCGCCGCAAGGCCACCGCGTAAGGCATTCGCCGCGGCGTCACACAGAACGTGTGATGCCGCCGTCGACGCGGATATTCTGTCCGGTGATGTAGCTCGACTTATCTCCGGCCAGGAATGCGATCAGTTCCGACACTTCCTCCATCCGCCCGTAGCGGCCCATCGGGATGCGCTGTCGCCGCTCGCCGGTCTCCGGCAGGCTATCGATGAAGCCCGGCAGCACATTGTTCATGCGGACATTGTCGGCCGCATATTTGTCGGCGAACAGTTTCGTGAAGGCGGCGAGCCCTGAACGGAAGACGCCCGACGTCGGGAACAGCGCCTCCGGTTCGAAGGCGGCATAGGTCGAGATGTTGAGGATCGACCCGGATTTCTGCGCCTGCATCACCGGCGTCACCAGCCGCGCCACGCGCACAGCGTTGAGGAAATAGATTTCCATCCCCGTGTGCCAGTCTTCGTCGGTAAGCTCCAGCACTGGCGCGCGCGGCCCGTGGGCGGCGCTGTTCACCGCCGCGTCGATCCTGCCCCATTTGTCCACCGTCATGTCGACTAGCCGCTTCAGGTCGTCGTTCGACCGGTTCGAGCCGGTGACGCCGATGCCGCCGAGCTTTTCGGCCAGCGCCTTGCCCTTGCCCGATGAGGAAAGCACTGCGATCTTGAAGCCGTCCTCGGCAAGCTTGTGCGCCGCATCAGCGCCCATGCCGCTGCCGCCTGCAGTGATGATCGCGACCTTTGTATCCGCCATGCCGGCCTCCATTGTCGTTCCCATCGCTGTAGCGCCGAAAGGCAAGCTCGGCTAGCGGCTGGAGCAGGCAGGAAGGCCGCGTGGCCCACGACAAGCCTCGCCTCGCATCTTGACGGCTTCGCAACCTTGACAGAGAGATCGCGCAAAAGCTGCGGCACTGCGCCGGGGGCAAAAAGGGGAAAACCGCGTGACTTTGTCAGGATTCTTGCAACTCGCCGCGTCGACCGTGGTCTTCCTGATCGCGGCGACCGTGGCAAAATCCTGGGCACTGGCGCCGGGCCTCGGCAAGCTGCTGCTGACGCTGGCGCTCTATTCCGGCGGCAATCTGATCATGCTGAGACTGGTGCGTGAGTTCGGCATGGCCTCGGCCTTCAGCCTGTCGGCCGTCATCCAACTCGTCGCCGTCAACGTCATCGCACTCTTCTGGTTCGGCGAGCACCTCACCTTGGTGCAGCATGTCGGCATCGTGCTGGCAATCGTTGCCGTCGGGCTGATCACGCTCGGACCAGCCCTCGCCAGATAGAGCAGGGGCGCCGGCAGAACCGGCGCCCGGGAACAAAATATCAAACCGCGATCTTGCCGCCGCCCTGTTTGGTGATGACCACCACGGACGGGCGCACCGGCATGTCCGGCTTGAAGTCCGGCCAGCGGGTCGACAGGTCCTCATAATAGGACGGGCGGCCGAACGGCTTCCAGTCGTCGCCGCCGTCGGCAGGATGCTGGACGGCGACGAAACCGGTCTGGTCGTCCGGTGTGAACAGCGGGCCGCACATTTCGGCGCCCACCGGCACCCGGAAGAACAGCTTTGAGGTGGCGCGCGCTTCGCCTTCGGTGTCGACCGCCCAAAGGCCGTCGGTGCGGCCGGTGGCCTTCGGACCCTGGCCGTCTGTAGCGACCCAGAGGCGGCCCGCCGAATCGACTGCGCAGTTGTCCGGCATGCCGAACCAGCCATTGGCGGTGGTCGACGTCGAGAAGGTAGCGCCGACATCGGCGACAGACGGGTCCCCGCATTTCAGCAGCACTTCCCACTTGCCCTTGGTGGCGGCGAAGTCGCCACCGTCCTCGGCGATCTCGATGATGTGGCCGAAGGCGTTTTCCGCGCGCGGGTTGGCGGCGTCGATCTGCTCGGCCTTGCGCTTGGTGTTGTTGGTCAGCATGACATAGACCTTGCCGTTGACACCGTTCGGCTGGACGTCCTCCGGACGGTCCATCTTGGTGGCGCCGAGCAGGTCGGCGGCGCGACGGGTCTCGATCAGCACGTCAGCCTGGTTCGAGAAGCCGTTCTCGGCGGTCAGCGGACCCTGGCCGAAGACGACCGGCAACCATTCGACCGAGCCGTCCTCGGAGAATTTCGCCACATAGAGCGTGCCGTCGTCGAGCAGGTCCATGTTGGCGGCGCGATCAGCGGCGTTGAAGGTGCCGGCGGTGACGAATTTGTAGACATAGTCAAAACGCTCGTCGTCGCCGAGATAGAACACAACGCGGCCGTCCTTGTTGACGATCGACTCGGCGCCTTCATGCTTGAAGCGGCCCATCGCGGTGCGCTTCTTCGGCAGCAAGGCCGGGTCGTTTACGTCGACCTCGACGATCCAGCCGAAGCGGTTGGCCTCGTTCGGCTCCTTGGCGAGATCGAAGCGGTCGTAGTGGGCGGCCCATTCATAGGCGCCTTCCGGAATGCCCATGCGCTTGTAGTTGGCGGTTTCCTTGTGGTCGGCCGGCAGTTCGCCGGAGAAATAGCCGTGGATGTTCTCTTCGGCCATGATGTAGGTGCCCCAGGGCGTCACGCCGCCGGCGCAGTTGTTGACGGTGCCGAACACTTTCGTGCCCGTCGCATCGGCATTTGTCTTCAGGCGGTCGTTGCCGGCGGCCGGGCCGGTGAGCTGCATCTCGGTGTTGGAGGTGATGCGGCGGTTGAGCTTGCCGTCCTTGACGACCTGCCACTTGCCGTCAACCTTCTTGATCTCGACGATCGTGCCGCCATGCGCGGCCATTTCGACGTCGACCTGCTCCTTGCTGAGCGGAGCCTGCTTGATCGCCTTCTTGCCGTCCTTTTCCTCGATCGTCACCAGGCCGGGGAACATCAGATGCGGGTTGGTGTATTCGTGGTTGACGACCAGGAGCCCATGCTCGGACGAACCATCGATAGGGATGAAGCCGACATAGTCGTTGTTGTAGCCGAATTGTTTTGCCTGCGCGGCCGCGGTCTGGGCGGTCGGGTTGAACTCGGGCGCGTCGGCAAACAGCGCGTCGCCCCAGCGCAGCAGGATGTCGGCGTCATAACCCGCGGCGACGTGGTGCGTCTCGTCGACGCCGGCCTCGACCTCATCGAAGTTGAAAGCCGAGCCGCTTGCGGCGCGGGCGTTGTCGGCGGTGATCAGTGCAAGGGGGCTGACGGTGGCGGCGATCGCCGAGACGGCGAGCGAACCGCGCAGAAAACCGCGGCGCGAGAAACGCGCGGCGATGATGTCGCCCATGGTGCGGTTGTCGGTGGGGTTGCGGCCCGGCCCGTCATTCTCTTCGAGCAGGCTGGTTCGGAATTGGTTCTCGGGGAGTTCATTGTTCATCGCGACGACCTCTGGCTGCGAAAATTGGCTTGAGATGCGCCGTCGCAGCTAAGCTTGCCGTCTGACAGTTTGATGACAAAAATCTTCCGCCGGCTTGCGGTCGGCGGCGGGTGGCCATAGGTGAGCCTCAGCCAATCCCGGCCGTGGACGAGGAATTCGGGCATGCCGCCCATCGCAGCCATTGCAAGCAAGGTCGAATTCTCGGTGCTCCTCGCGGTGATCACGATTGCGGGAGGCCTGTATGGTTTCGTCGAGATGGCGGAAATCGCCCGCGACACCGAACCACACGGTTTCGACACGGCAATCCTGCTGGCATTCCGGCAGCCGGGCGACCCATCGGTCCCGATCGGCCCGCTATGGCTGCCAGACGCCGTCCGCGACATGACCGCGCTGGGCAGCGCCAGCGTGCTGATCTTCGTGACCGCGGCGACGATTTTCTACCTGCTGCTCACCGGCCGGCGCGCCGCCGCACTTTTCGTGCTGGTTGCCGTGGCCGGAGGCCAATTGCTCAGCAGCCTGTTGAAACTCGGCATCGACCGGCCGCGTCCGGACCTGGTGCCGCATCTGGCCGATGTCTACACGCTGAGTTTTCCAAGTGGCCATGCCATGCTGTCGGCGGTCACTTATCTGACATTGGGCGCGCTCGCCGCCCGTGTCGCGCCGAACCGCGCGGCGGGCATCTACTTGCTGGTTCTGGCGATGCTGGCCACCTTCCTGGTTGGAGCCAGCCGCGTCTATCTCGGCGTCCACTGGCCGTCCGACGTGCTCGCCGGCTGGTGTGCGGGCGCCGCCTGGGCGATGGCCTGCTGGCTGGTGGCGCAATGGGTGCTCAGCCGCCGACCCGAAAATCGTCCATAGAACCCCTGCATCCTGCTGGGGTTCTGCTGAGATTCGGGTCGTGAGGAACTCGGAACGAAGATGACCGTTTGTCGGCCAGAACGGTATTTTTGGAGGACCGAAGCGCGGCATGAACGTATACCGGTAAACGCCAAGTGATTCCGCAGGCTGTTGCAGCCTGGACGCGAACAACCTCTAACTCGATGTTAATCCATTGGTATTAAACGATTTGACGGACAGTTCCGGCATCGGGAGGGATGCGCTGCAGGGCAAGCATCGGCCATTGACGTTTCAGGTCACCCTCGCGGTGATCACGGCCGCCGCATTCTCTTTCGTGTTGGTCCTTGCCTTCGGCGTGTACGCCGTGATCAGTGTCGACCGCACCGCGGTCGAACGCCAGAAGACCTTCGTGCGCAGCGGTCTTGCCGAGCAGGTCGACAATCTCATCCGCGAGCAGCAGAGCGTCACGGTCTGGGACGACGCGGTGGTAAATGCCAAGGCGGGCAACCAGGACTGGATGGCCGAGAATCTTGGCGAGTGGATGCATTCCTACTACGGCCACGACCGCGTCTATATTCTCGACGACAGGAACCGCCCCGTCCACGTCATGAAGGACGGGCGCACCCTTCCCCCTGCGGCCTTCGGCGAAGAAGCCGCGGCTGTCATGCCGCTGGTCCTGAAATTGCGCGGTCAGCTCGACCGCGCCGCGTCGAACGCTGGCGGCTCTGTCACATCGGCGGTCGCCGAGGATCTCGTGCTGATCGGCAAGACGCCGGCCATCGTTTCCGTCCAGCCCATCGTCCCCAGTACCGATCGTGTCGCCCAGGAGGCCGGCGCCGAATATGTAGACGTTTCGGTGCAACTGATTGACGCCCAGTTGATTGGCTGGATCGGCCAGCACTTCCTGGTCGAAGGCGCAGTGTTCTCCCCTGCCGATCCCCAAATTGCGGCCAGCGTGCCGCTCGTGGATTCCGCCGGCAGGACGCTTGGCTATCTCACCTGGCAACCGGTCCGCCCCGGCTTCATGCTGGTGAAGCAAGCCGCGCCGGCCCTCATCGCTGCCGGGTTGCTCGGCGTGGCGCTGCTCGCCTTTCTGCTGCGCAGGCTGCGGCGCACCTCGCAGCAGCTTCACACCAGCGAGAACGATGCCCAGTATCTGGCATTCCACGACACGCTGACCGGCCTGCCGAACCGCGCTTTGTTCGAGGACCGGCTGAGCCGCGCATTGGCGACAGTGCGGCGCGGACGCGGACGGATGGCGCTGCTCTGCGTCGACCTCGACCGTTTCAAGCATGTCAACGACACGCTCGGCCATCAGGCGGGCGACCTTCTGGTCAAGCAGGCCGCGACGCGGCTCGGCGACGCTATTCGCGAGGTCGACACAGTGGCGCGGGTCGGTGGCGACGAGTTCGCCATCATCCTCGTCGACATCCGCGACCTGCGGACGGCCGAAGACGTCAGCGAGCAGATCCTTGCCGATCTGCGTGAGCCTTTTGAATTGATGGGCGACCAGGCATTCATCAGCGCCAGTATCGGCATCGCCATCGCGCCGGAATTCGGCGCCGAGCCGGAAGAGTTGCTGCGCAAGGCGGACATCGCTCTCTACGAGGCGAAGCGCCGCGGCCGGGGATGCTATCAGGTGTTCGCCGGCGACATGGACGACATCCTCAAGCACAAGCTGCTGATCGAGCGGGAACTGCGGCAGGCGCTGGAGGACGACGGCGGCATCGATCTCGCCTATCAGCCTGTCTTTGCCATGGACGGGCGGACCGTTGTCGGCGCCGAGGCGACGCTCGACTGGAGCCGGGCGGGCGGCGGTAAATTGCCGGGCGGGCAACTCGTCGCCATCGCCGCCGAGCGCGGACTGATCGGTGCGCTGACCGAAAGGATGCTGCGCGCCGCGGCCGGCTCCGCAGCCGAGTCCGAGTTGCCTTGGATCGCCATGGCGCTTTCGCCAGCCTTCCTCCGTCGGGAAACGGCGGCGCAACGCGTCTTGTCGATCCTCGCGGAAGCTGGCGTGCAGCCTTCACGCTTCCAGGTTGAGATCGGCGAGAACCTGTTTGTGGATGGCGGCGACGCCGCGCTCGCCGCCCTGACCACCATGCGCAAGGCTGGCATTCGTATATCTCTCGACGATTTCGGCACCGGCGCCTCGTCGCTGACGACGCTGCGACGCCATCCCGTCGACAAGCTCAAGATCGACCGTTCTTTCGTGCGGCTGCTGGGCGGCACGGACCCGGCGGCGGCGATCGTCAAGGCGGTTGCCGAACTGGCCATCGCCCTCGGCATGCGCGTCGCCGCCGAGGGCGTCGAGACCGCCGAGCAGCAGGCGCTGCTGGAGGCTCTTGGTTGCCACGAGATGCAGGGGCCTTTGCTGTCGCCACCTCTGCCTACCGCGCAATTGCTCAACCGGAAGCGCGCGACTTGGCACTCCGCTGCCGGAGGCAGATAATGCCAGCGTGGCGTTCGTCACGATCCGAAAGCTGTTTTCCCACCGTCCGGGAGCGCTGCCGAACCGTCGAGCAGCATGTCGTCAGGCTGCGACGTCGCGCTGCTGGAGGGCCTTTTCGGCACGGCGGGCATAGCGCGCGGCAATCTTGCGCGCCACCGGAGCAGGGTGCTGCTCCAGCAGCTTGCCGCCGTCCCGCAAGCAGCGGCGCTTGAGCTTTTGTGCGTCTGCCGCGATCAGGCTGCGCAGCAGGACGGAGGCCTCCTCTCCGACCAGGTCGGAACCTTCGGCCAGCAGCAGAACGTCCATCACATGCAGGTCGTTGAGTTCGCCCAGCCTCTCGCCGAACGCATCCATCGCCTTGCGGTCGCGCTTGTCCATGTCCGGCCACACCGATTTGAGCAACCGGGACTGCATGTCGAGCGCCTTGACCGCCTTGCGCAGATCGTGGAACGCCTCCGCTTCACCTGTCTCGCGCGCCGCCTTCAGCGCGCGGGTGGCGCGGCGCATGCTCTTTCGCGTACCGCTTTCAAGGATATCCGCGGCGCCTTCGAACGCATCCGGCAGGCGCATCGCAGTGAAATCGAGCCGCGAGAAAGCCGCGGTCGCGTCGGCGATCGTCGGGCCGATATGCAGGCCGGTTTCAAGGAGGACGCTCCGCCGCGCCTCAAGAGCGGCGTGAAGCGAGGCAATCGCACGGGCTTCCGTCTCGCCATTGGCGGCTTTCGCCAGCCTCTCGGCGGTTTCGATCAGCGCGGTGGCCTCGCGCGGGCCGGCGAGCAGGCGCGCGGTCTGGCGCAGGCGCGCGTCCTGTGCCCGGCAATAGGGCTCATCACCGCTGCGGATCAGCCGCCACAGCGCCCTCAGCCGCTTGATCGCTTTCCGACACTCGTGAAAGCCTTCCCCGGGATCGCTGCGCGCGGTCTCCAATGCTGCGACCGCATTGCTGGTCTCGTGCGAGACGATCCGCCGGATTTCGGCGGAAAAGGGTTGGCTGGGGTCGAGCCGGGCGGTCATGTCGCGTCGGGCATCCCGTTGAAAGCGAGCATGGCGTTGGAGTAGCGGCTGTCGCCGGTGATCTCCGGTCCGAGCCAGCCGGGCAGGCTGTCGTCGGCCACCGTGTCGGGCGTCTCCAGCTCGGCCACGATGAGCCCTTCCAGCCCGCCGCAAAACACATCGACTTCGTAGCCGTAGCCGCCGTGACGGACGATATGGCGTTGCTTGAGGATCACCGCGCCGACCGCAAAATGTTCCATCTCGCGCGCGTCGGCGAGCGGGATCTGATATTCGAATTCGTCGCGCACCGGCGTCGTACCGAACTTGGCGGTGAGCCACGCGACGTTGTCGCCGATGATCCGGATGCGGATGCTGCGCTCCGGTCCGACCGCCAGATAGAATTGCCGGAACGTTTTCGATGGCTCGGCTTCCACTCGCCATGAATCGTCCCGGACCCTGAATTTGCGCTCGATCTCCTTGGCCATGCGGCTATCCATCCCGCCGCCCGAACAGGCCAGGAGGCCGGCCGCCGTCGCGCGGTCTGGCAATTCCGCCCGCCTCGGAGCTTGTGCTTGCAAGCCCTTGTCCTGCGCAAAATAAATTCGTGGTCGCCAAAGCGTCCATTCTTCCTTCCGCCGCACCCACTCGGCCGAAGTCTGTAAGCCAGCTTCCGCCGTCTCGCAATGCTTGACTTTAATCATTCGATTGATTAAATACCGCTTATGGACACGAAAAAGCCCTCCCGACCCGCTTCTCCGGCCGACCAGACTCGCGAGGCCCTGGTGCTCGCCGCCCTTCGCCTGTTCGGCCGCCAGGGCTTCGACGGAACCTCGACACGCGAGATCGCGGCGGCCGCCAACGCCAATATCGGCTCCATTGCCTACCACTTCGGCGGCAAGGACGGGCTGCGCATGGCCGCCGCCGACCACATCGTCAGCACCATCCAGACCGTCGCCGGTTCGGTGCTTGGGCATGTCGACCAGTCGCTCGACGCCGGCATGGACCGCGAGGTGGCGCACCGCCAGCTCGCGGCGGCGGTCGAACGCATGGTCGGTTTCATCGTGGCGAGACCCGAGGCCGGCGAGATCGTGCAGTTCATGCTGCGCGAACTCGCCCATCCCACCGAGGCGCTCGACCGCATCTATGCCGGCGTGTTCGAGCCCACGCACAGGCGCCTCTGCCGGATCTGGGAGGTGGCGACCGGCGAGCCGGCTGAAAGCGACCGCACCAAGCTCACGATCTTCACCCTGATCGGCCAGGTCATCTACTTTCGCATCGCCCGCGAGCCGGTCATGCGCCGCATGGGCTGGAGCGACATCGGCCCGCGGGAAGCGCCACTGCTCGTCGACGTGGTCAAAAGCAATCTCGACGCAATCCTTACGGCCCGGAAAGGCGGCCAGTCATGAGTTTTCTCTGCTCCATTCCTTTCGCCGCCTCGCTGCTGGCGTCTTGCGGCAGTCCGCCGCCGCTCGCGGTCGGCTATGTCGAGGGAGAGTTCGTTCTTCTGGCGCCGATCGAGGTAGCCGAGGTGGAGACCGTGCTGGTCCGGCGCGGCGACCGGGTGGAACCCGGCAAGCCGATTGCCACGCTGGAGAGCGGCGACGCAAAGATCGCCGTCGCCCAGGCGGAAGCTGCGCTCGCCCAGGCCGAGGCGCAGCTAGCCAACCTTCAGCTCGGCAAGCGCCCGGAAGAGATGGCCGTTCTGGAGGCGGCGGTCACGTCGGCGGAGGCTGAAGCCGCGGAGGCCAAACGTGTGCTCGACCGCGCCAGTGGTCTTTTGGAAAGAGCCATCACCTCCAAGGCAGAATACGACAGGGCGGCGACGGCCTTGCAAACTGCCGAAGCCGCCGTCGGCCAGGCCAAGGCCAATCTGGCGGTCGGTGGCCTGCCTGCCAGGCCGGAAGAGATCAAGGCCGCCGAGCATCAGGTGAAGCAGGCCCGGGCGGAGCTCGACCAGGCCAATTGGCGGCTCGGCAAGCGCCACATACAGGCGCCCGCGGCGGGCCGCGTCGACGATATCATCCGCACGCCGGGCGATGTCGCCGGCCCGACCGCGCCGGTTATCTCCATGCTGCCCGACGGCGCGGTAAAGCTGAAAGTCTATGTGCCGGAAGCCTCCTTCTCGTCGGTCAGGATCGGCTCTGAGCTGGCGGTACGCTGCGATGGCTGCCCGCCAGGCCTAACGGCGCGCGTGAGCTACGTCTCGCCCGATCCGGAGTTCACCCCGCCGGTCATCTACTCGCTGGAGACCCGCCAGAAGCTCGTCTACCTCGTCGAGGCCCGCCCGGACGGCGACGCAAGCAAGCTGCAGCCGGGGCAGATCGTCGATGTGGATTTGAAAAAGGAGGCAGTCGGCGGTGGGCAATAGGCAGTAGGGGCCGGATCGGTTTCGAACCTGTCTTTGGCCCCTTTCTTTCCCGACTGCCGACTGCCTACTGCCTATTGCCGTTTCCGAAGGAAACACCATGCCCACCCCCCTCGCCATTTCCGTCCGCAACTTGGTCAAGCGTTTCGGCACGAAGACCGTCGTCGACCATGTCTCCATGGACGTCGCCGAAGGCGAGATCGTCGGCTTTCTCGGGCCCAACGGATCCGGCAAGACCACCACCATCCGCATCATGTGCGGGCTGCTGACACCGGACGAGGGGGAAGGGGAGGTGCTGGGTTACAACCTCCGAACCGAGGCCCTGCAGATCAAGCGCGAAGTCGGCTACATGACCCAGAAGTTCTCGTTTTACGAGGATCTCACGATTGCCGAAAACCTGGAATTCGTGGCGCGACTCTATCGGCTGAAGCCCGTTTCGGAACATGTCGGCCGCACACTGGAGGATCTCGGCCTGAGCTCGCGCCGCGATCAGTTAGCCGGCACATTGTCAGGCGGCTGGAAGCAGCGGCTGGCGCTGGCCGCCTGCATCATGCACAAGCCGAAGCTGCTGCTGCTCGACGAACCGACCGCCGGCGTCGACCCCAAGGCAAGGCGCGAGTTCTGGGACGAGATCCACCATCTGGCACGCGGCGGGCTGACCGTGCTGGTATCCACCCACTATATGGACGAGGCCGAGCGGTGCCACCGCATCAGCTACATCGCCTATGGCAAGATGCTGGCTTCCGGCACCGTCGCCGAGGTGGTCGACAACGCCGCGCTGACCACTTTCGTGATAGAGGGCGAGCGCCTCAACGAGGTCGCCGCCGAGCTTGAGGGAAAACCCGGCGTCGAGCAGATCGCCCCGTTCGGCACGACGCTGCATGTCGTCGGCTCCGATGGCGCGCTTCTGGAAAAGTCGCTGGCGGCCCTCACCAAGCGCGAAAACGTCACCGTCAGCCCCGGCGAAACCAGCCTGGAGGACGTCTTCATCAAATTCATGTCCGGCTCGCAGGACAATATGAAATGAACGCCATCTTCTCCCTCGCCCGTCTCGGCGCGCTGCTCACCAAGGAATTCATCCAGATGCGACGCGACCGCATCACCTTCGCCATGATGCTCGGCGTGCCGCTTATCCAGCTCGTCCTGTTCGGCTACGCCATCAACAGCGACCCGAAGACGCTGCCGGCTGCCCTGGTCGCCACCAGCCAGGACCAGTACACGCGCGCCATGGTGTCGGCGCTGGAGACCACCGGCTACTACCGTTTCGTCACCATAGCGGCGAGTGCGGCCGAGGCGGAAGAGCTGATGGCCAAGGGTGACGTCTCCTTCGTCGTCACCATCCCGTCGGACTTCCGCCGCCGGGTCGACCGCGGCGACCATCCGCAAATACTGATCGAAGCCGACGCCACCGATCCCTCCGCCGCCGGCAACGCCATCTCGACGCTGGGCACCGTCGCCAGCCAGGCGCTGCTGCGCGAGCAAGGCATGGATGCGGTCGCCGCCGAGAATGCCTTGGGCCAGCTCGAGGTGGTCGTCCACCGCCGCTACAATCCGGAAGGCATCTCGCAATACAACATCGTGCCCGGCCTGCTCGGCGTCATCCTGCAGATGACCCTGGTGATGATGACGTCGATCGCGCTGACCCGCGAAACCGAGCGCGGCACCATGGAAAACCTGCTTGCCATGCCCGCTTCGCCGGTCGAGATCATGCTGGGAAAAGTGCTGCCCTACCTGGTCGTCGGCGCAGTGCAGGTGGTCGTCGTGCTCGCCGCAGCGAAACTTCTGTTTTCCGTGCCCTTCGTCGGCTCGATCTGGCTGCTGACGGGCGCCATCTTCGTCTTCGTCATGGCGCTGGTTCTGCTCGGCTACACCATCTCAACGGTGGCGCGAACGCAGATGCAGGCGCTGCAGCTGACCTTCTTCTTCTTCCTGCCGTCGATCCTGCTGTCGGGTTTCATGTTCCCCTATCGCGGCATGCCGCAATGGGCGCAGACGCTGGGCGAGATCCTGCCGCTGACGCATTTCCTGCGCGTCACCCGCGCGGTGATGCTGAAGGGCGCCGAACTGCCGGCCATCGGCGGCGAGATCGTGGCGCTCTCGGTATTCGTTGTCGTCTTCGCTGGCATGGCGCTGCTGCGGTTTCGGCGGACGCTGGATTGAGCCGACGGCGTGGCTGGCCGCGACAAAAGCTCTCGTTGTATGCGGTCTGGAATAGTGCCGTTAGGACACTATTTTTTGACGAAGTGCCAAGATGGCACTATTGAGACTTGAGATTGAACGGATATGCCCACGATTGTGAAACTCGGAAACATCGCGATCCGCATGTTCGCCAAGGATCACAATCCACCGCATTTCCATGTCGTCACGCCGGATCATCAGGCTCTTGTCTCTATTGAGACGCTGGAACTCATGAGAGGCAGCATGGATCGGCGAAGCTGGGAGACAGCGCTTGAATGGGCGGCCGCGAACCGCGAAATTCTTGAAATCGAATGGAATCGCCTCAATGATTGACAATGACATCATCGCCCTCGGCGATCCGCTTCCCCGTCTTGTCGAGGCTCACGCCTTGACGGACAGGAAAGTGTCGCTTGTCTGGGCGGACGGCTCATGCACGACGGTTGATCTTGCACCCGTCATCGCCAGCCGGAGGGTGTTCATTCCGCTTCGGGCAGACGACGCGTTGTTTCGGAAGCTGAAAGTCAGCGAGTATGGCGATTCGATCGAATGGGAGGGCGGAGTTGATTTCCCGGCCGATTGGCTATCCCGGCTGCCGCCTGTCGAATTCGACAACGCTGACTTTCGCAGTATCATGGACGAACTCGACATGAGCTTGGACGGTATGGCCGCCCAATTGGAAATTTCGCGGCGGCTGGTTGCCAGATACCGCAAGGATACGCCCATCCCTCGCCATATAGCTCTGGCGACGCGCTATCTGGCCGAGCATCTCGGTTCGGGACACAGGAAATAGTCGATCCTCATATCCGCACGTCCGCCGATCATCGGCGACAGGTTGCTTTCGACTCCGGCCGGCCTTGCGCGGCGAGCAAAAAACCTCTCACCTGCGGTCACGTCGACAAGGAACCTCCAATGCCGTCTGCCGCAGCCTCGGGTGAGGGTCGAAAAATTATCACCGAGGGCCTGCTCTTCCCCGAGGGGCCTGTCGCCTGTGCCGACGGGTCCGTCTATGTCGTCGAGATCGAGCGCAGGACGGTCAGCCGCTGCCTGCCCAACGGATGGGTCGAAATCGTCGCCGATCTCGGCGGCGGGCCGAACGGACTGGCCACCGGACCGGACGGCTCGCTCTACGTCTGCAACAATGGCGGCTTCCTGTTCGTCCGGCAGGACGGCATCAATCGCGTAAGGCCCGGAACGCCCGAGGGTTATGCCGGCGGCTGGATCGAAAAACTCGACCCGGCGTCCGGCAGGAGCGAGGTGCTCTACGACCGCTGCGGCGACCATCGCCTCGTCGGCCCCAACGACATCGTCTTCGACCGCCATGGCGGTTTCTATTTCACCGACTACGGAAAATTCTATCCGCGCTACCGCATCAATGGCGGGCTCTATTACGCCAAGGCCGACGGCTCCTCGATCATCGAGGTGGCTTATCCGCTGATCACGCCAAACGGCGTCGGCCTGTCGCCGGACGGAGAAACCGTCTACGTCGCCGAGACCGAAACCGGCCGCCTCTGGGCCTTCGACCTCGAGGAACCGGGCAAGGCAAAACGCTTCCCCTATCCGTCGCCGCATGGCGGGCGCATTGTCATCGGGCTGGAAGGTTACCAGCGTCTCGATAGCCTTGCCGTCGACGCTTTCGGCAACATCTGTGTCGCCACGCTGGCGAGTGCCTGCATCAGCGTGGTCAGCCCGTCCGGCCAGTTGCTCCGGCAGGTCACGACCGGCGATCCGCTGACCACCAACATCTGCTTCGGCGGCCCCGACATGAAGACAGCCTACATCACGCTGTCGGGCTGGGGCCAACTGACCGCCATGGACTGGCCCGATCCCGGCCTGCGCCTGTCCTACGGAGACGGGCGGTAAGCCTCGTGTGATGAGCGACACGTCGCCTTGCCGGCAACCCGGCGAGGAGAACCGACGATACCGTCCACCACGGTCCCCTCCCGCGCAAACGGGAGGGTCTGGGCCAGCCGCCTCTCGCCCATCCGTCGGCTGGATGCCGGCAGGCGGACGGGGCGGCTCGGCCGGCCGAAACGCAGCCTTCGATATCAGATGATAAGGAAGTCGGCGTTGGTCAGCGACAGTCCGGTGTCGAGCGACGCGATCTGGATCGCGGCACCGGCGCCATCACCGTCGGCGTCGTAGAACACCTGGCCGGTGCTGGCGTAGTACATGATGCGGTCGTCCGCGTCGTGAGCGGCCGCGCCGGCATAGAACGCGCCCGCCGCGAGCACGCCCGGCCCGCCGACCTGGGTGAAGTACAGGTCGTCGAGCTGGATCGTGTCGTCGGCGACGTTGAAGTCGGTGATGTCGTCGGGGCCGGCGGTGGCGAGCGCGCTGTTGAAGACGAAATTGTCCTTGCCCAGCCCGCCGGTCAGCGTGTCGAAGCCGGCATAGCCCTTGATGGTGTCGTTGCCTGCCCCGCCATTGATGTCGTTGGCGTTCTGCTGACCGTTCAGCGCGTCGTCAAATCCGGTTCCGATCAGGTTTTCGACCGACAGGTAGGTGTCGCCCTTCGCATCGCCGCTATTGATGGCGGCATTGGAAAGGCTGGCGATCACGCCCGTAGTCGCGCCCACATAGGAGGCGGTGTCGCTGCCGGCGCCGCCGTTGAAATCGTCGGCGCCGCCATTGCCGATCATGGTGTCGTCGCCATTGCCGCCAAAAATGTCGTTGTCGCCGTCATTGCCGTAGATTTTCTGGGCGAACTCGTTGCCGGAAAGGTTGATCGCCTTGGTTCCGGACGCGCTGGTCGTCTGCATCTGCTCGACCTCGACGCCGGCGGCCAGCGTGTAGCTGACGGTGGTGGCCACCTTGTCGAGCACGCCTTTGCCGACGAATTCGGCGATGGTGTCGCCGGCATTGTCGACATAATAGGTGTCGTTACCGGTGGAGCCGTCCATAGCGTCGGCGCCGGCCCCGCCGTTCAGCGTGTCGTTGCCGTCCAATCCGTAGATCGTGTCGTTGTCGGCGCCGCCGTTGATCGTGTCGTTGAAATTCGAGCCCAGCAGGAAGTCGGCGCGGCTGGTGCCGGTGATCTGCACGGCCGAGTCGCACAGCGCCGCCTCGACATGCAGCAGGACCGGCGACGCGAGACGCGTCGAGTAGTCGATGGTGCCGCCCACGCCTTGCAGGAACGAGTAGAAATCCGTCCCCTCGGCCTGGATCGTGGCGAACTGGTTCATCTGCGCGACCGTCGAATAGAGATTGGAGGTCGTGGTCTTGAGCACTTCGACGTTGGAGAACACCAGCGCCTGGTTGAACTGGTTGTCGGTAGCGACGACCGTGTCGGTGCCGCTTCCGCCGTTGATCGAGCCGGTCTGGTTGCTGTCGATGCTGAAGGTATCGGCGCCGCCGGCGCCGTCGAGCACGTCATTGCCGCCGCCCAGCCCGCTGAACGTGTCGGTGCCGGCGCCGCCGGTGAAAATGTTTGCTTTGTTGGTGAGAGTGAAGTCGGTCATTGGTTCTTCCATCCCGTCAGAAGATTTTCGACAGAGCGACTGTCGATTGGTTGATGATTTTGGGTGAATAGATGACGCAGAATTGGCCCAGCGTTGAAAAATGCTTGCGCCGGGCTTCGGGACGGCAAGTTGGACTGCTCGTGTAACAGTATCGTGTCGCCGGCATCGGTCGAATGCATCCGGCAGGTGTCCGTCGCCTGCGCTGGCCGCCGGCGCGCGCCAACCGACTTCCAGGCCATGCTTCCATGGCCGCGAAATCGGCGGTCGGCATCTTCCAACTTATTGTTATGAAACGAACATCGGTGCTAAGCGCACAAAGGCCGCAGTCAAAATCTAAACGATGGCCGGTTCTTTATAAAGAGCCACTTAGCAACAATCCAAAGGAACCACCTGCGGTCATAGCGGAATGTCGCCCAACGAAGGCGACGGCGTAGATAAAGATAAATCCGGTATTATCGGAAGTTGAGAAGGCAGTAGCAAGATCTAATTAGATAATCCGAAGAAATCTGTAAGTGCAGCCGTGAGAACAGTCGTCTCGAATGACATTCGCCATTCCCCTGCCGGCGGTCACCTGGCGGTTCTGCCCTCAGCGTCGAGCATGGTGATCTTCTGCCAGATCTTTCGCGACAGGTTGGAGCCGAGGTTTTCGACATCGTTGACCGCCTCGATCACCACCTCGTCGTTGACCGACTGCGCGAACAGCGCCGCCAACTTGCCGGTGATCGACAGCATTTCGGAGCAATAATCGAGATAGCGCAGCAGGTCGCTCTTGCTCATCGTGCGCTTGGGTGAGTGCGGCGCCGGGATGAAGCCGGGCGACAGCGCCGAGGGGTCCTTGGTCAATTGATGCATGTCGATGACATGGATCAGCGAGCGCAGCCCGTGCAACTGCCGGAACACGCGCCGGCGCTTGATCCGGTCCTCGGCGTGCACCAGCGCCAATATGCCGAGTACCGCGAGCACCACGGTATTGATCGACGCCTCGATGCCCTGCACCGATTCGACCACGTCGCCTCCGCTGGAGAAGCGGTCGAACGGCAGGACCGTGCCGACGAACAGGAAGACGCCGGCCCCGGCGGCGAAGACCACGCCAACCAGCACGCGCAGCCACAGGATGGGACGCTGCAATTCGGTCGCGGCGTCGCGCGTGTCGCGCGCCAGCGACACCAGTTCCCTGCCCACCTTGCGCAGTTCGGATTCCGGAAAACGGTCGGCGATGCGCGCCTCCAGCCGTTCGGCGGTCTCGATGATCAGCCTTGGATCGAGCGAGCGGTAAGACATTGTCCGATCCCGGCCCCTGCTCTGCGCCTATTTCGGCTGGTTGGTCGCCGCGCCATAACGGTTCGGGCCGGGGTCGCTCGGAATGAAACAGAGCGGCAGGTACATGAATATGTCGAGCACAATGCACAGGAACGCCAGTGCGGTCGGCTTGCCGAAATCCTGCAGGCGCTTGGCGGCCAGTGGGATCAGCACCACGAACGAGCCCAGCACTACAAGGGCGAAGATGCTGGTCCAATAGGTCATGGTCGCCTCGTCCGGCGCTACGATGGCCTTATAGATCGGAAACATCCGCGCCAGATAACAAAGCACGCCGGCCAGCGCGTAGGGCTTTCGCCCGAGCCTTCCGGAGAAGCTGAAAAACAGCCATGGCAATGTCGGTTGGCCCTGCAAGCGATGCTCTCCCAATCTGGCGGGCACGCCTACCATCTCCGGCGCCGGACCGGAAGGCGCGAAACGGCCTGCGACGAATGCAGCCTGAAAACAAAAGCTTAGTGCGGCTGGAGCCATGCTCGGCCAAGCCGGGCGCCGTTTCATCCTTTGTTGGCGATTTCAAGTCTAGGGTGATCCGCCGGACGCAGAAAATGCCGTTCCCTTGCCTGGGGCAAAAGCTCGCCGCCATGCAAACCTCAAGAATTTCCGCAAGATCGCCGCCGGCTAGTGGAAGCAGTTCTGGTATCCGCTGCGGCGGCGGGTTGGCGCGGGTTGAGGAAACCGTGCTTTCTGATGTGACGTTGTCATCGCTACCATCGTGGCATGGGCCGACGTACACGAAAGAGATACCGGTCGTTTGCGGTTATTGCGAACAAGTTCGCATGTATATTCGCAAGCAGACTTTCGGCCTTTGCGCATTCGGGAGTTCACTTGACCACCGCAAACTCGAAATGCTCCCAGCGATAAACTGCCTTGTATTCGTCGTCGCGCCCCGGTGTCCTGAACACATTGCGAAAAATTGCTCCACAGCTTGTCAGCTCTCCGGGGAAGGCATTGCACAGGAAATTGCCTTGCACCCAGGAGGTTCCTGAGCGGGTCCTCTGGCCAATGGTTTCGATGACGGTGCCGTCGACGGAGGTCGCGCGCTGCATCGGCAGGAACTTGTCAAACACCAATTTTCCGCGCGTTTCGTGGCCGAACATGAGAGACCTTATTTCCGCTCCTGTGAGCCGGTCCTTCGGATTCATGCCTGCCTTCGCAAATGCCGGCAGATCGGGCACACCTGCCTTGGTCAGGCCGGCCAAAAGGCGTTCGATATCGGCCGTATTCTTGAAGACCATGAAGTCTTGGGTGATCAGTTGGTTTGGATCCCACATTTGCCTTTGCGTAACGACCTTCCTGAACCTTTCCAGGGCAGCCGCGGCCTGGTCGGTGCGCCCAAGATGCCCATAGGCAGAAAGAAGGACTTGCAGGGCAAAGAATTTCGCCCATGGATCGGGTGATTCAAGGTCCATCTTCTCGATAGTGCGAACGGCGCCTTCGAAGTTCTCCTGGCCGAACTCGGCCAGCCCGGCCTGGTAGAGCCTGTAGTCCGTCCACGAGATCGGGTCGACGCGCGCGGCCGCGTCGAGATAGCTCAGCGCTTCCTTCGGCCTGCCGTTGAAATTCAGGGCATTGGCCAGCGAGAGATAATTCCAGGTATCGCTGGGATCGAGTGCCACCGACTTCAGAAGAACGGTAACCGCCTCGTCCGAGTTGTGCTCGCGGACCATCAAATCGGCGACGAGCTGATAGTAGGTTGGCGAAGGATGCCTGGCCGCGGCTTTGAGGGTCTCATGGACCTTGGCATGGGCCGCGTCGATCGAAAGCCCCATTACCACGGCCCGGGTGATATCCGCCTCCCAGTAGGCCCAGGCGAGTTGGGCATGAGCCGCGCCGAAATTCGGATCGATTTCGATGGCTTTTTGGAGGAGTTTGACAGCCTCGGCAAACTCTGCCGGGGTGTTTTCGCGATTGTAGATGTCCAGTGCCTTCAGATAAGCATCATAGGCTGCAGGATTGCTTGTGCCTCCGGCGCGGGCCGGCTGCGCGCCGCTGACAAGGCGGAGTTGAAGCGCACCCGCGATGCTGCCCACAACCCTGTCCTGCAGCGCGAACACGTCCGCCCACCGGCCGTCGAAACGCTCCGCCCAGAGATGTCCGGACGTAGAGCTGTCGATCAACTGCGCATTGATGCGCATGTCGTCGCCGATGCGGCGGATCGAGCCTTCCAGCAGGTATCGGACGCCCAGTGCCGCCGCGACCTCCTCCGGCTTCGGGTCCTTGTCCTTGTAGGCGAAGGCCGCGTTGCGGGAGACAACGAAAAGGCCCGGCACGCGCGCCAGTTCCGTCGTCAGATCCTCGGTGAAGCCGTTGGCGAGATACTCCTGTTCCTTGTCGTCGCCGAGATTGTCGAAGGGCAGCACAACGAGCGAGGGCCGGGTTTCGGCCGACTCGCCGGCGGCCCGAGCGGCAGGCTGCGCGGGCCTCTCCCATGGCTGCCACCATGCCGCTGCAAGGCCGAGGGCCGGGACGAGAATTCCCGCCGCGACCGAAAAACGCCAGGCGCGTGGCTGGCGGCGCACATGGAGGGCCTTGCCCGCTGCCTGAGGGTCGAGCACGACCCGGTAGGTTTGCACCGGTTCGGAAATGTTCTTCACCTTTTGCTCGCCCATTGGTTCAAAGGCGAACGCCAGTTTTTTCTCTACCTCCTTGGCTACTTTTCCCGAGACGCAGATGCCGCCCGGTTCCGCCAACTGCTGAAGTCTGGCCGCGATGTTGACTCCATCGCCATATCGGTCGTCGCCGTCGACGATCACCTCGCCGAGGTTGATCCCGATCCGCACCTGAATCTGTTCCGCTTCGGGAACCGAGGCGTTGCGCTCGGACAGACCGCGCTGCAGCGACACCGCACATTCGACGGCATCGACGACACTGCCGAATTCGGCCAGCATCCCATCGCCCATCAGCTTGAAGATATGGCCGTGGTGGCGGGCAATTTCGGGTTCGAACAGTTCCTTGCGTCCGGCACGAAGGCGTTCGAATGTACCGGCCTCATCGCGCTCCATCAGAGCCGAATAGCCCACCACATCTGCGGCTAAAATCGCGGAAAGCTTGCGATCCATTGTCGGCCTAGCCCCAGCGGATCATAGTATTGGTTGTTCTGAAAGGAAACCGACCTTACCAGCAAATCCCTCTTTCCGCGCGTTTCATGGACGGCTGATATGGCGAGGTGTAGCCAATGTCGTAGGCACCACATTCGAGACATTCGAGCTCGCCTGCCGGAATGACTGGTTTGGGTCAACGCAAGACTGGCCGAGCGGTACCGTCGAGCGGCGGCTGAAGCTCGAAAATGGGAATTGGCGCCGGTATCAAGCGTCGGATTTTCACCACTCAGGTCGGAACTACGAGCAATCGACCGAAAGCGGAGGCTGGCGGCCTCACGGCGTTCTGCCGACCCTCCTCAATCCCTCAGCAACTCGTTGATCGACGTCTTCGACCTGGTCTTCTCGTCCACGCGCTTGACGATGACGGCGCAGTAAAGGCTCGGACCCGGCTCGCCGTTCGGGAACGGTTTTCCGGGCAGCGAGCCGGCGACGACGACCGAATTGGCCGGAACCTCGCCGTAGGAAATCTCGCCGGTGGCGCGATCGACGATTTTGGTCGACTTGCCGATGAACACGCCCATGCCGAGCACGGAACCCTCGCGCACGATGCAGCCCTCGACCACTTCCGAGCGCGCGCCGATGAAGCAATTGTCCTCGATGATGGTCGGGCCGGCCTGCATCGGTTCCAGCACGCCGCCGATGCCGACGCCGCCGGAAAGATGCACGTTCTTGCCGATCTGTGCGCAGGACCCCACCGACGCCCAGGTGTCGACCATGGTGCCGCTGTCGACATAAGCGCCGAGATTGACGAAGGACGGCATCAGCACGACGCCCGGCGCGATATAGGCCGAGCGCCGCACGATCGCCGACGGAACGGCGCGGAAACCGGCCTTCTCGAAATCGACGCCGCTCCAGCCGGAAAATTTCGACGGCACCTTGTCCCACCAGACCGAGTCGCCCGGACCGCCGCCGATCTCCTCCATCGGGTTGAGCCGGAAGGACAGCAGCACGGCTTTCTTCAGCCACTGGTTGACCTTCCACTGTCCGTCGGCCTGGCGTTCGGCGACGCGCGCCTCGCCATGGTCGAGCAGCACCAGCGCTTCCTCGATCGCCTCGCGGACCTCGCCGCGCGTCGATGTCGTGATCCCGTCGCGGGCCTCGAAAGCCTCCTCGATGGTCTTTTCAAGGCTCGTGAGGTCTGGTCTGGCCATCTGGTGCTCCGCTATACGCGCTGTTAAAGGCTGGGCTTCCATGCTCTCCGCAAGAGCCTGAATCAAGAGTCGGCGGGCCGCGGAGAAAGGGCGATTTCGAAACCAGACCGGAGCGATGCCTGAGCAGGCATGTACGGAAGGCTCGAAAATAGCCATTTGCGGCCCGGAATGGCGACTTTGGATCGGGCTTTCGGGCGGGCGGACCCTATTTCAGGCCTGGGATCGGGTCAATCGCGCCGGGCGGCGCTCTACGTCGCAGGCGGACAGGACGAAACGGAACTATGTGCACATGAATGCCAACGAAAACACCGGCTGGACGCCGCTCTCACACGCCGATCAGGATCTTGAGCGGGCGAAGGATGTGCCCGACACCGCGCAGACCCGCGCCGCGACCTACAAGCTCGCCTGGGCGGACGAGGATTTCATGACAAGGCGCGAGCTGCGCGCCGTGCGGCTGCAGCTCGAACTCTTGAAACCCGAAATGACGCTGGCCGAGCGCGGCATCCGCTCCACCGTCATCCTGTTCGGCGGCGCCCGCCTGCCCGAGCCCGGCGGCGAGGCCTGGGCCGCCAAGAACGAGACGCAGAAGCGGAATCTTCTCAAGAACAGCGTCTACTACGACGAGGCGCGGAAATTCGCGCGGCTCTGCTCGCAGCAGTCCGCACTTTCCTATTATCGCGAATTCGTGGTGGTCACCGGCGGCGGGCCGGGCGTCATGGAAGCTGGAAACCGCGGCGCCGACGATGTCGGCGCGCCGTCGATCGGGCTCAACATCGTTTTGCCGCACGAACAGGCGCCCAACCCCTACGTGACCCCGGAACTCTGCTTCAACTTCCACTATTTCGCGATCCGCAAAATGCATTTCGTCATGCGCGCCAAGGCGGTTGCCGTGTTTCCCGGTGGCTTCGGCACGCTGGACGAGTTCTTCGAGACACTGACCCTGATCCAGACCGGCCGCATGGAGCGGGTGCCGATCATCCTGTTCGGCACCGAATTCTGGAAGCGCGCCATCGACCTCGACTACCTCGCCGAGCAGGGCACCATCTCGCCGGGCGACCAGGACATCATCGACTTCGTCGACACCGCCGAAGACGCCTGGAGCATCGTCGCCCGCTTCTATGAGTTGCGGTGACGGTTCAAAAAAGGCCGTTAGTTCAGCGGTGGCGTTTGGAATCAACCGTTTGGCAAAAGCGCCGCCAAAAAACCCGCCAGGTCGTCGGTGACGTAGTCGACCGCGTCGTCGAAGGCCGGATCCTTCTCCCATATCTCGGAAAAGGTCGGCTCGAAATTGCGCGGGACGATCAGCACGGTGGTCATGCCCAGCGCCTTCGGCACCACCAGATTGCGCGCAAGATCTTCGAACATCACAGCATCCGACCCCACGATCTCATGCAGTTCGACGAAACGGTCATAGGTCCGCTGCGCCGGTTTGGGTGTCAGGTCGGCCGCGACGATGTCGAAAATGTCGTCGAAATGATCAAGGATTCCAAGCTGTTGCGCTGTCCGCTCGGCATGGCCGCGATTGCCGTTGGTGAAGATGAATTTGCGGCCGGGCAGCGCCTTGATCGCCTCGCCAAGCGCCGGGTCGGGCGCCAGCCAGGAATAGTCTATGTCATGGACCTTCTGGAGGAAATCGTCGGAATCGATATTGTGCCGCGCCATCAGGCCGGACAATGTCGTACCATATTGAAGATAAAGCTCTTTCTGCAATTTCCGCGCGTCTTCCTTGTTCATCTGCAGAAGCTCGGAGACGTAGGCCGTCATCTTCACGTCGATCTGCGAGAACAGGTTGGAATGGTGCGGATAGAGCGTGTTGTCGAGGTCGAACACCCAGTCCCTGATATGGGCGAAGCGGGCGGGATCTGGCTTGTCGGTCATGGTTGTTCCTGAGCGGAAAGGCCGCTTTTCTATTGATTTTCAAATGCTTGCCAGAAAGGCGACTCCCAATCGACGCAGTGGATCGCCAGGCAATCTGAGAGCCTGCGCACTTGGCACTGCCTCTTGCCGACGACCACTACCACGCCGCCCGGTAGATGGCGCGGGCGTCTTCAAGTGCAAGCGGCCGGGGATTGTTCACCAAGAGCCGCGTCTGCTTCATCGCATCGGTGGCGAGCAGTTCGATCGCATCCTCGGGAATGCCGACATCCCGTAATCTTGGCTGCAGACCGCAGCGCTTCGACAGTTCCGCCAGATCGTCGGCAAAGGCCGTGCCGCGTTGCTTTGCCGGCAAACCGGCGATCTCCGGGAAAACGATCGGCGCGATCTCCGCATAGAGCTCGCCGGCCGTCTCGGCGTTGAAGCGCAGAACATGCGGCAAAACCAATGCGTTGGACAGGCCGTGCGGTATGTGGAAATGCCCACCGACCGGATAGGCCAGCGCATGCACCGCCGCCACTGGCGAATTGGCAAAAGCCTGCCCCGCCAGCATCGAACCGAGCAGCATGTCGGCGCGCGCCGCCCGGTCCGAGCCGTCGCTGACTGCCTGTTCGAGCGCCGCTCCCATCAGTCTGAGTGCTTCCTTCGCCAGAGCCCGCGACACCGGATTGTTGTTGGCACTGGCCGAGGCATGGGCCTCGATCGCATGCACCATGGCGTCGATGCCGGTGGCCGCGGTCACTGCCGGCGGCAGGCCAAGCGTCAGCTCGGGATCGAGCAGCGCAATGTCCGGCAGCAGTATCGGCGAAACCACGCCCATCTTCTCGCTGGCGCCGGTGGTGACGATCGAGATCGGCGTCACTTCCGAGCCGGTGCCGGCGGTGGTTGGCACCAGCATCAGCGGCAGGCGCGGGCCCTTGGCGTTGCCGACGCCATAGATCTCCTTGAGCT
The DNA here is from genome assembly GCF_044326205.1 of Mesorhizobium sp. IMUNJ 23232. Taxonomy (NCBI): domain Bacteria; kingdom Pseudomonadati; phylum Pseudomonadota; class Alphaproteobacteria; order Hyphomicrobiales; family Phyllobacteriaceae; genus Mesorhizobium; species Mesorhizobium sp. IMUNJ 23232. The sequence continues at coordinate 73,324 of NZ_JBIRCY010000017.1, read as the reverse complement.
TTTCCTGTCCCTTCGCCAGCAGCGCCGCGAGTTTCGCGACATCCAGCGACGAGCCGCCGCCCAGCCCGATCACCGCGTCGGCGGCGAAATCGGCTGCCGCCTTAGCTGCCGCTAGCACGACGCTTTCCGGCGGGTCTGCCTGGACATCCGAATAGACTGTCACGGCAATACCGGCGGCTTCAAGTGCTTGAATCGATGGCTCGATCAGCCTCAGTCGGACAAGCCCGGGATCGGTCACCAGCAGCACGCGCGACCAGCCGCGCGCCGCGGCCAGCTCACCGATCCGGGAAACCGCGCCGTCGCCGAAGACAATGCTGCCGACGGTGTTGAAGGTGAAAGGAGGCATGTCGATCTCCGTGCAATGCAACTGCCGGACCGTTCGCGGTTCGGATGACGGCGCGCCCATGCGGACAAAGGTTCATCTTGCCCGCCGGCCGTGCCGCGACTGCGGCATAGCACAGGCGCCGATAAATGAAATGCGCCGATGGTTGCTCCGCCACCAAGGCCGGGCCGGCGCCTTTTTGCCGATCCATGCCTTGACCGGGGCGGACGGCGGCGTTTCATTGCCTGCGGGCCAGGGCGGAGGCGCCGGTTTCATGAGAGTGCCGGACAGCCGTGATGCAGGAAAGGTCGATGATGGTTCTCACGCCGCCCGCCTGGGTCCGAAATCTTGCGCTCGCGATGCTCGCCGCGCTTGTCTTTCCAACTGTTTCTTTCGCACAGCAATTGGGGCTGCCGGCAGAGTGCACGCCCGGCAAGGATTGTTTCGTGCAGAATTTCGTCGACATGGACGCCGGTTCCGGCGTGTCCGACCCATTCTGCGGAACCGCCAGCTATGACGGCCACGACGGCCTCGACCTGCGCGTCCGCTCGATGGCCGATGCCGAACGCGGCGTGGCGGTCATCGCTGCGGCTGATGGCACCGTGGAGGGCCTTCGCGACGGCGTACCGGACCGGCTTGTCGCGACTGAGGCGGATCAGGCAGCAGTGGCCGACATGGAATGCGGCAACGGCGTGCTGCTCGACCATGGCAACGGCATGCAGACCCAGTATTGCCATATGCGGCAGAGCAGCGTGACCGTGAAGAAAGGAGACCGGGTCAGGCGCGGCGACAAGCTCGGCGAGATCGGCGCATCCGGCTTCGCGACATTTCCGCATGTCCACCTGACCGTCCGCAGGCAAGGAAAACCCGTCGATCCGATGACCGGGCGGTCGCTCGCGGATGGCTGCCTGAAGGATGGCACGCAGGCCGCCACGCTGTTCGAACCGGATATCGCCAAGGAATCAAGCAAGGGCGGCCCGACCCTGCTTGGCCTCGGACTGGCCGGCCAGCCCGTCGATTACGACGCGCTGGTGGTCTCGGGCGCGCCGCCGGCCGCCAACGCGGCATCGGCAAATCTCGTCGGCTGGGGTTGGTTCATCAACCTGCGTAAAGGCGACCGCATCTATATTTCCGTGGTCGGCCCGGACGGCGACATTTTTGCCGAGAACATGTCGCCGCCGCTCGACCGCAGCAAGGCGTCGTACTCCACCTTTGCCGGCAAGCGCGGCAAGCCAAGACCCGGCAACTACGAACTGACGATCGAGGTTTTGGAAAACATGCAGCCCGTGCTCCAGCAGAAGCAGGATTTTACCGTCGAATAGAACGGCTTGCGCAGTCCTGCCAGGCGGGGGCCTCCGAAGCGGTTTTATGCCGCTTCCCGCACCTGATAATCCTTGATCGCGTCGAACGTGATCGCCTTCCAGCGCTCGGCCTCGTAGTTCAGCGAGAAGCCGTGCTGGGCCAAAAACACCGGGTCGCCGTCGAGGTCGCGGGCGATGTCGCCGCGATGGGCGTCGATGAAGCGCTGCACTTCGGTCCGATCCGCCGCCGAAATCCAGCGGCAGACGGAGAAACGCGACATCTCGAAATCGACCGGCAGCGAATATTCGAAGGCGAGCCGCTCCTTGAGCACATCGAGCTGCAGCGCACCGACCACGCCGACGATGGCCGGCGACCCGTCCTCGGGCTGGAAAAGCTGGACGACGCCTTCCTCGGCCATCTGCTGCAGCGCTTCCTTCAGTTTTTTCGCCTTCATGGCGTCGCCGAGCCGTACGCGGCGCAGGATTTCCGGCGCGAAGTTGGGAACACCTCGGAAAATGATGTTCTCGCCCTCGGTCAGCGTATCGCCGATGCGCAGCGTGCCATGGTTGGGAATGCCGACCACGTCGCCGGCATAGGCTTCGTCGGCGGTGATGCGGCTGCGCGCGAAGAAGAACTGCGGCGCCGAAAGGCTCATCGGCTTGCCGGTGCGCACCAGTTTTGCCTTCATGCCGCGCTCCAGCGTGCCGGAACAGACCCGCACGAAGGCGATGCGGTCGCGGTGATTCGGGTCCATGTTGGCCTGGATCTTGAAGACGAAAGCGCTCATCTCCGGCTCGGTCGCATGGATGGTGCGGATGTCGGCCTCCTGGTCGCGCGGCGGCGGCGCGAAGGCGCCGAGCCCCTCGATCAGGTCGCGCACGCCGAAATTGCGCAGCGCCGAGCCGAAATAGACCGGCGTGAGATGCCCCTCACGGAATGCGGCGAGATCGAACGGACGGCAGGCTTCGCGGGCGAGGTCCAGTTCCTCGATGAAGGTTTCGCGGTCGTTGTCGGGCAAGAGCCCGGCAACCCGGTTGGAATCCGGGCCGTTGACCTTGGTGCGCTCGGTCTCAGCATCGCTGCGGCGCACGGCGTTTTCGGCGAGATGGTAGGTGCCGGCAAAGGTCTTGCCCTGGCCGATCGGCCAGGTGATCGGCGCGGTGTCGAGCGCCAGCTTCTGCTCGATCTCGTCGAGGATCTCGAATGTGTCGCGTGCTTCGCGGTCCATCTTGTTGACGAAGGTGACGATCGGGATGTCCCGCAGCCGGCAGACCTCGAACAGTTTCAGCGTCCGCGGCTCGATGCCTTTCGCGGCGTCGATCACCATCACCGCAGAGTCGACCGCCGAGAGCGTGCGATAGGTGTCGTCGGCGAAATCCTCGTGACCCGGCGTGTCCAGGAGGTTGAAGACGTTGTCGCCATATTCAAAGGTCATCACCGAGGTGACGACCGAAATGCCGCGCTCGCGCTCGATCTTCATCCAGTCGGAGCGCGTGTTCATGCGGTCCTTCTTGGCCTTCACCTCGCCGGCGAGCTGGATGGCGCCGCCGAACAGCAGCAGCTTCTCGGTCAGCGTCGTCTTGCCGGCATCGGGGTGGGCGATGATCGCAAAAGTGCGGCGGCGCGCCACCGCCTGTTCAATAGTCTCGGTCATGTCGAGGGGTCCGTTGGATGCGGCGGCTTATAACCGCGCGAAAACCGCGTGTCGAACGGAAAGACAGGGCGGATCAGTTGCTGGCGCAGGGCCAGTCGGCCGGCGCCTTCAGATCAGCCGGCAATTTGGTGTTCTGGTCGCCGCAGGCCTGGTCGATCTGCCACTGCTGCAGGCCGGTCGCCTGGCTCAAATCCATACCCTCGATATGGGTAAGGAAGAGGAAAGCGCCGTCGAAGGCGAGCGGCCCTTCGAACTTCGCCAGATACAACTGCGCGCGCGCCAGATTGGCCATCGGGAAACCGGCGCCCGTTATCGTCGCATCGGTGAAATTGGCGCGGCCGAGTTCGGCCTTCTCGAAGTCCGCACCGGTAAGATTGGCGGCGGTGAAATCGGCGCGCTGCAACTCGGCGCTGTTGAAGGAAGCGCCCGGCGCCGAAATCTGCGAGAACACCGTGCGGTAGCCTTCGACACGGGTGAAATTCGCCTTCTCCGCCTTGGAGCCGGCAAGCGAGGAGCGGATCAGCGTGGCCTTCTCGAAATTCGCGCCGGAGAGGGTCGAATTGCGCAGGTCGGTGTAGCTGAAATCCGTGCTGAACAGATTGGCGTTTTCGAGCTGGCTTTCCTGCAACACGAGACTGGCCTTGTTGCAGTCCTGCCAGTCTATCGAGGGCGCCGGGTCCGACTTGCAGCTTGCAGCATGGGCGGGCACCGGCGCCAGCGCGGCGAGACAGGCGGCAAGCAAGGTGCTTGCCAACGCCGCTGTTGCAAAGCGGCCGGGAGCGCCGTCCTGTGCGGTTCGCCGGAAGACGCGTCCCGCAAAACTCTTCGACATGTTCGAACTCCGACCGATCGCGCCCAGCATTTCTTTCCCGTGCATCCTTGCAACGGTAATATACCGAACGCCTTTCAGGAGGAAGATGACGCTTTCGTGTCCGGATTCCATGCCTGTTTGTGTGCAGGCGCCCTAACTTTAGCAGGCATGGCTATCGAGGACCGGGCGGATGAGCGAATTCCACGATCCGAAACCGCTGACGCCGCTGCAATGGGTGGCCTATTCGGTGAGCATTCCGCTGGTGATGGCTGTGCTCCTGTTCTGGCCGGCCGGCACGCTGCGCTGGGCGCCGGGCTGGCTGTTCCTCATAGTGTTCGGCGCGGCGACGGTGGTTGCCGCCCTGGTTCTGTGGCGGGTCAACCCGGTGATCTTCGCCGCCCGCAGCCGGGTGCAGGAAGGCACGAAGCGATGGGACCGCGTGCTGCTCGCGGTGTTCATGCCGCTTCTCATGGCGATCCTGCCCATCGCGGTGCTCGACGCCGGACGTCTTCGCTGGCTGCCGGCGCCATCATGGCTGGTGGCGCTTGGCTATGCCCTGATGCTCGCCGGCTTCGCGCTGGTCACTTGGGCGCAGGCGGTCAACCGCTTCTTCGAGCCGGGCGTCCGCATCCAGAGCGAGCGCGGGCATCGTGTCATCGACACGGGCCCGTATGCGTATGTCCGGCATCCCGGTTATGTCGGAGCAATCGCCATGTTCTTCGGCATGGCGCTGTCGCTGGGTTCGCTGGTGGCGCTGGTCCCGGCCGCGGCGACGACGGCGCTGCTGGTGCTGCGCACAGCCTGGGAAGACGAGACGCTGCACCGGGAATTGCCCGGCTACAGCGAATTCGCGGCAAAGATCCGCTATCGGCTGCTGCCGGGCGTCTGGTAGCAGCGCTCAGGCAAATCCTTCGGCCTTCAGCGTCGCCTGCACCGCGGGCCGCTCGGCCACGCGCGCGTGGTAGGCTTCGAGCGCCCCCGGCGGCTTCACATCGAAGAAACCGCGCCCCCAGCTCACCATGACGAAGAGAAGGGCGTCAGCCGCGCTGAAATCGTCGCCGAACAGGTAGGCGCCCTTCAATTGGCCGGCAAGATAATCGAAACGCTCGCCGATCACCCGTCGGTTGATCGCCTTCATCTCGTCTCCCGGCAGGAACATGTAGGTGAGGAAGGGCTTGTGAAGCTCCTCGGTCATGAAACCGAGCGCCTCGATCATGCGGATGCGGCCGAGCGGGCCTGAGGGGATCAGGTGCGGCGCCTGCTCGGCGATCCAGGTGATGATCGCGACGTTTTCGGTCAGCACCTCGCCATTGTCGAACACCAATGCCGGCACGTAGCCCTTCGGATTGATTTCGGTGAAATCGCCGCCGGTTTCGGTGGTGCGCGTCGGGACATCGACCTTGACGCGGTCGAAGGACAGGCCGGCCTCGTTGAGCGCGATGTGCGGTGCCTGGCTGCAGGAACCGGGGGCATGATAGAGCTTCATTTCGCAAGATACTCCGCAAGGTTGTCGAGGGTTTCGCTCCAGCCCAAGCCATGGCCGTCGCGCGAGGCTTCGGACAGGAAGAACGCCTGGTGAAGGGTAAGTTGCGTCTTGCCGTCCTGTTCCCTGAGCGTGATGGTGACGACGGTTTCGTGCTCGTGTTCGCCCTTGTCGTTGAGCCAGCGGTGCGAGAACACCAGCCGCTCCGGCGGCACGATCTCCTGATACGTGCCGGACAGCCAATGGTCGGTGCCGTCGGGCGCGCGCATACAGGTCTTGAAGAAGCCGCCGGGGCGGATGTCGCCCTCGGAGAAGGGCAGCGTAAACCCTTTCGGACAGCACCAGCGGTTCAGCCGTTCCGGCTCGGTCCAGCAGCGGAACACCAGATCGCGCGGCGCGTCAAAACTGCGCCGGATCGTCAGTTCGGGGCGGGTCTCGGCACGAACGTTCATTTCTTTTCTCCCTTGCCGTCGTTGGCCGCGTCTGCCTGCTGAAGTTCCTTCAGATAGGCGTCGAGCCGGTCAAAACTTTCGTCCCAGAAACGCCGGTAGTTTTCCAGCCAGCCGGCGAGGTCGCGCAGCGGCTCGGGCCGCAACCGCCGCGGCCGGAACTGCGCCTCGCGGCCCTGCTCGATCAGTCCGGCGCGCTCCAGCACTTTCAGGTGCTTGGAAACCGCGGGAAAACTCATGTCGAACGGTTCCGCCAGTTCGGTCACCGTCGCCTCGCCAAGCGCCAGCCGCGCCAGGATCGCCCGCCGCGTCGGGTCGGCGAGTGCCTGCAACGTGGTGCTCAATCGGTCGGTGGCCATTATTGAACCGGATGGTTATTTATCTCTTTGGTTAAATAAATCGTGCGACACCTTCTGTCAAGCCTCGGCGGCCGGCCGCCGAGTCCGACATTCCGGCATCGACTTCCCGAGCGAAGAGCGTTACGTCGGTCGCCGCTCACCTTGCCGGGAACGCCGTCCGAAATCCGAATGCTCAAGGCCTGCCGATGAAGCCGTCGCTCGAAATCGCCGATCTCAAGGAAGTCGCCCGCCGCCGCGTGCCGCGCATGTTCTTCGACTACGCCGATTCTGGCGCCTGGACGGAGAGCACCTACCGCGCCAACGAGGAGGATTTCGCCAAGATAAAATTCCGCCAGCGTGTGCTGGTCGACATGACCAACCGCTCGCTGGAATCAACCATGATCGGCGAAAAAGTGTCGATGCCGGTGGCGCTGGCCCCGACCGGACTGACCGGCATGCAGCACGCCGACGGCGAGATGCTGGCCGCGCAAGCGGCGGAGGAATTCGGCGTGCCGTTCACGCTGTCGACCATGAGCATCTGCTCGATCGAGGACGTCGCCTCGGTGACGAAAAAGCCGTTCTGGTTCCAGCTCTACGTCATGCGCGACAAGGATTTCGTGCTCAACCTCATCGACCGCGCCAAGGCGGCGAAGTGCTCCGCGCTGGTGCTGACGCTGGACCTGCAGATCCTCGGCCAGCGCCACAAGGACATCCGCAACGGCCTGTCGGCCCCGCCGAAGCTGACCTTGCTCAACATGCTCGACATGGCGATCCGCCCGCGCTGGTGTTTTGCCATGCTGGGCACCAAACGCCGCACCTTCGGCAACATCGTCGGCCATGCCAAGGGCGTCGGCGACATGTCGTCGCTTTCGTCCTGGACGGCCGAGCAGTTCGACCCGCAACTGTCCTGGAAAGATGTGGAGTGGATCAAGCAGCGCTGGGGCGGCAAGCTGATCCTGAAGGGCATCCTTGATGCCGAGGACGCCCGCCTGGCGGCGGCGACCGGGGCGGACGCCATCATCGTCTCCAACCACGGCGGCCGCCAGCTTGACGGCGCGCCGTCAAGCATCTCGGTGTTGCCGGAGATCGTCGAGGCGGTCGGCGACCGGATCGAGGTGCATGTCGACGGCGGCATCCGCTCCGGCCAGGATGTGCTGAAGGCGCTCTGCCTCGGCGCCAAGGGCACCCATATCGGCCGGCCTTTCCTCTACGGCCTCGGGGCCGGCGGCAAGGATGGCGTGACGCTGGCGCTCAGCATCATCCGCAAGGAACTGGACGTGACGCTGGCGCTGTGCGGCAAGCGTTTGATTACCGACGCCGGGCCGGAACTGCTTTACAAGCCCGCCGCGAAAACCGAATAGCTGGTCAGACGGCCAGCGCCAGCCTTGCCGGTTCGGCCGGCGCGAAGGGGCGGATGGCGACTCCCGCATCAGTGATGGTGACAAAACTCGACGGCGGGATCGCCTGCCAGTTCGGCCCCTCGCGGTCGAACGGTTCGGAGACCACGCAGCGCCCACCCGATTTCTTGAACTCGGCCGTGTAGAGCGTCGGTGCGAAGGCGTCGGTGGCATAGCGAATGGCATGCAGCGCCGTGCCGTCGCTGAAGGCCGCCGTCAGCCGCAGATGCGGCTCGATGCCGGCGGCGCGCGCCGCTCCGATCACCCGCATGGCTGCGCGCTCGGCCGCGCGTTGCGGGTCGGCGTCGAGGCCTTCCTCGATCATCATCAGGAAGAACAACTCGGAATCGGTCGTGCCGTCGATCCGCTCATAGAGCGTGTCGGGCAGGCTTGCCTCCAGCCGGCGCCGCAACTGCTCGAACCCGCCGATCTGGCCGTTGTGCATGAAGGCCCAACGTCCGACCGCGAAGGGATGGCAGTTGGTGCGGCTGGTCGAGCCGCCGGTGGATGCCCGCACATGCGCGAGAAAAAGGCCGGAGCGAATCTGCCGGCACAGGCTTTTCAGATTGGGATCGGACCAGGCGGGCAGGATGTCGCGATAGAGGCCGGGCTCGTCGCGCTCGCCGTACCAGGCGATGCCGAAACCGTCGCCATTGGTCGGCGTCTTGGCCTCCAGCGCATTGTGGCTCTGCGCGATCAGCGAATGGCAGGGCGCGGTGACGATGTCCTCGAGAAACAGTTCCGGCCCGATATAGGCCGCCCAGCGGCACATCTGAATATCCCCTCTCGCGGGCTGAGGCTCGTGCTCAAGCCTTGGCGCGCCTGTTATGCGTCCGTTCGGCAAGCTCGCGGACGATTCGGCTCGCCGTAGTTTCGAAAAGGAAGGGTAAGAAAGCATGAACGATCGCCGCGCCTGCGGCCATGAACAGTCTTGACGAGAACCACGCGGCGAAGGCCATGTGGCCGAAATAGGTCTCGTCGACCGAGGCGGGGTGCTCGACGAACAGTCTGGCGATGCGGGTGGTCATGGCTGCGGTTCCCTCATTGTTGTCCGATTATCCCAATCTTACCTCATCTCCAGGAGATTTTGTCCCAATCCGTCCCTTGCAACGCGCTCGCATTGGGACAATCATCCCAAAAATGACGACTGAACTCGACGCCATCGACCGCCGCATCCTCGCCGAGCTGCAGCGCGACGCCATGCTGTCGGTCGACGATGTTTCGGAACGCGTGAACCTGTCGCGCAATGCCTGCTGGCGGCGCATCCGCCGGCTGGAGGACGAAGGCGTCATCACCGGCCGCGTGGCCCTGGTCGATGCGGAAAAACTCGGCCTCGGTCTCTCCGTTTTCATCCTGGTGCGCACTTCGCACCACGATCCCGAATGGCTGACGCGCTTCCGTGCCGCCGTGACCAGCCTGCCGGAGATCACCGGCGTCTACCGTATGTCAGGCGACCTCGATTATGTGCTGCGGGCGCGCGTCGCCGACGTGAAAGCCTATGACCGGCTCTACCAGCGGCTGATCGCCAAGGTGCCGCTCAACGACGTCTCGGCCTCCTTCGTCATGGAGGAGATCCGTGAGACGACTGTCGTGCCGGTGGAAATCAGGTGAACGCCGTTGCTGGCGATTGACGCCCGGCACGTCCGCCCGATAGATCGCGCTCATGACCACATCCCAGCCTGCCCCGCTTGTCGGCGTTGTCCGCCTGCCGCACGCCCATGGCCTCGACCTGCCGGCCTATGAGAGCGCCGGCGCCGCCGGCATGGACCTGCGCGCCGCGGTCGCTGACGACCGGCCGATCCTCATCCTGCCGGGCAAGCGGGCGCTGGTGCCGACCGGCCTGATCCTGGAGATTCCCGAAAATTTCGAGGGTCAGGTACGGCCTCGATCCGGATTGGCGTTCAAGCACGGCATCACCTGCCTCAACACGCCGGGCACCATCGACTGGGATTATCGCGGCGAGGTGAAGGTGCTGCTGATCAATCTCGGCGACTATGATTTCACCGTGACGCGCGGCATGCGCATTGCGCAACTGGTCATAGCGCCGGTGACGCGCGCCGCGATAGAGGAACGCGACCTCGCCGGCGACACGCTGCGCGGCGCTGGCGGCTTCGGTTCGACGGGAACGGCTTGAGCCACGGTCGTCTTGCATGAACGGGCCGACTCTCTGAATAGGCCGAGCCACGTTCCTTCCGTCGATCCTGCTTTGCCCCGCCGCCGACACGCGGTAGGATCGCCCGACGGTCGGTTTTCCGGCACAACAGGTGCGATCATGGACAAAGGCAGAATTTTCCGGGACCTTCATCAGGCGGCTGGCGCCTTCGTGATGCCCAATCCGTGGGACCCCGGCACGGCGAAACTGCTGGAATCGCTGGGCTTCAAGGCGCTGGCGACCACTAGTGCCGGCTTCGCCTTCTCGCGCGGCCTGGTTGACGGCGCGGTCGGCTTCGAGGCGATGATCGCGCATTGCCGCGACATCGTCGGATCGGTGTCCCTGCCGGTCAACGCCGATCTCGAAAAGGGCAAGGGCGACAGCCCGGACAGCGCGGCCGAGACCATTTTTGCCGCCGAGGCGGCCGGGCTGGCCGGCTGTTCGATCGAGGACCATACCAGCGACGCCGGCGATCCGATCTACGAATTCTCGCTTGCCGTCGAGCGGGTCGCCGCCGCGGCCGAGGCGGCGCGGGCGGTCAAGCACGGTTTTGTCTTCACGGCGCGGGCGGAGAATTTCCTCTGGGGCCGAAAAGACCTCGACGACACCATCAAGCGCCTGCAGGCCTTCGCCACGGCCGGAGCGGACGTGGTCTATGCGCCCGGCATTTCTGACATAGAGACGGTGCGGACGATCTGTTCGGCGGTACCACGCCCGGTCAACTTTCTCGCCGTGCCGGGGCTCACCGTGGCTGAACTGGCGGAAGCCGGCGTCAAGCGCATCTCGCTGGGCTCGAAGCTCACCAACCACGCCTTCGGCGCGGTCCGGCGGGCGGCAACGGAAATCCTCGAAAAAGGCTCGTTCGAATTTTCTCGCGACGGCATGTCCTTTGCCGAGCTGGTGACGCTGTTTTCCAGCAGAAGCTGATCGGGTGGTGCCGGTTTCGCCGACGGACGGCACGGCCGAGGCAATTGTACCAGTGGGTGCTTGCCTTGACCGTCGCGCCGCCCGTCCTTCGGACCCGCCCTTCGGGCACCTTCTCCCCGTGAAGGACGGGAAGAAGGAGGCTGGCCGCAACGTGGCCGCTTGTCCCTTCTCCCCGTCCTTTACGGCTATCGGATTCACACATTTCACGATCGGGTTTCAACCGGCGTACGGAGGAAGACTTTCTGCATCGGCTCTGATTCGGCCACCATCGAGGCATGGATTCCCGACACTCTCCGCTCGCTTCGCTCGCTCACGAGGTCGGGAATGACGACACTCACGGGCCGTTTCAGCTAATCGTCGATGTCTTCCGTTTCAGCGAAGCGTCAACGTCGGAGATTAGCTAAGGCAGACCATGACTGTCGTCATTCCCGACCTCGTGAGCGAGCGCAGCGAGCGGAGAGTGTCGGGAATCCATGCCTCGGATTCGAAGCTACAAAGCCGGTGCGGAATCTGCTGCGCCGTATGACCGGCGAGCCGCAGCCAAAATCCAGGATACGTGAACATGACCGGGGCAAGGGCAGGGATGGTAAGAGGCGACGGAAGCCGCCGCTTGTCATACGATGCCCGGCGCCACGGGTTGTCCCGATCGCGGCTTTTGTCAGCCCGCTTGGTCATGCTTGTTTCGCGAAAATCCACGCGGGTTGCAGCTAACCATCTGTTTCTGCTTGGCTTTACAAGCATGACATTCCTTTCGAACGGCCTTACGCCCTGGCCGTGAAGCCCCTGACGCAGGCCGCCGCCTCTCGAAAAATCAAGCCTTTTCAATGTGTTGTGTCGGCGGCGATGGCAGGCTCGTCATTCGCCCGCCATCAAGGATTATTTTCTTAGGACCTTTGCGTTTGTTCCTGATATGTTCTATATTGAATGTCGGCCTTATCCGAAGGAGGCGGCGGTGGAGTTTGGAGACGCGAGTGCGACAATCGAGCGATACCGGGGAGCGCTGAAGCACATCGTGCTGACGCTGGTCGGCATGGCCGAGATGGGGTACGGCAGGCCGCTGTCCCTGGTGCTCGGGGAGGCCGCCGTCGCCCCAAGGCAGGGACGGGCGGGGCGGAAAAAACCGTCCGCGGCGCTCTGCCTGCCGCGCCACCTCTATCGCGCCATTCTTCTGCTGCTGCGCCCGGCCGAATCCGCCGCCCGGCGCCTCATCATCGCGGCGGCGCAAGGCATCGTGGTCACCTTGCCGCCGTTTCGTCCGCGAAAGCTCAAGCCAAAAATTTCCGACACGGTGGCCGCCATGCGCCGCCTCGGCCTCGCCGTCAATCTGTCGAAGGCAGACTTTGCCCGCTATGAAGCCGAGCGGAAAGCTGCCGAACGGCGCGCATCTCGCCCGCGCGGACAAAACCTTTCGCTGCTCGATCCTCTGAAATATCCCTTCCGCATCCGCCGCAACTATGTGCCGGCGCGTGCCGTGCCGCGCATCCGGTCACTCGACGACGATGCGCCACGCATCCCCCTGCCGCCGCCGCCATCGCAGAACGATCCGATGAATGCGGCAAAGCTGACGCTCAGGCTGGATGCGCTGGGTCAGGCACTCGACGATCTGCCCGGCCAGGCGCAGCGTTTCGCCCGCTGGAAGGCGCGCAACGACGCAGGCCTTGCACGCGACAAAGCGGCCCGCGACGCGGCGGCGGCAGGCGGCAAGCCGGGTCCGGTCCGCTTCCGGCGTTTTTCGCCGCTGCGGCGCGGCCGTCCGCCCGGCGGAAGATTGCCGCGTTTCGATCCGGATGTTCCGAAACGCAAAAACATCCGCGAGGTCGACGAGATTCTGGCGCATGCCAACGCGATGGCCTACTACGCGCTGCAGCCGCCGCGGCGGAATACGTCTTGACGGCGGCCTGACGGACGAAAAGCGAAGGTCGATTGCCGGCGCGGACTTTTTCGCGGCCCGGCGGCGCGGGCGGCTACATGCAGGGGACAGTTTACTTTTTCCGCAGAACGGCGCAGCCGCTTCAAGGCTGGCGCAGACGGAAAAAGTAAACTGTCCCCGGCGTTTGCCCTGTTCCGTGCCGTCAGACAATACCGTTGCCCGTCCGCTGGCGAAGCCGGCCTGCTCAGCCCCGCCGCCGTTCCTCGGCAGCCACCGCCTTGTGCAGATGCACCATCATGGCGCAGGCGAACAACGGCGACAGGAGGTTGAGCAACGGCACGGCCATGAAGGCGGCGATGACCAGGCCGGCGAGAAAAACCGTGCCGGCGTTGCGCCGCCTCAACGCCTTCGCCTCGGCTTCGGAACGGAAGCGCATGGCGGCGAATTCGAAGAACTCGCGGCCGATCAGGTAGCCGTTGACGACGAAGAAGGCGCCGATGTTGACCCCCGGCACCAGCAGCAGCAACAGCGCCAGCAGGTTGCCGACGATCACGATGCCGAAAAACTTGAGCGACAGCACTATGCTGGCAAGCGCGGGTATCGGGCGGCCTGGCGGGTCCGATGGATATTCGCTGCGCTCCACCAGTTCGGCGACATCGTCGAGGAAGAAACCGGCGACAACAGCCGTCACCGGCGCGATCAGCAGGGCGAGCCCCAGCGCCAGCCCGATGCCGGCGACGATTGCCGCGACCACGCCCAGCCAACCGGCCCAACTGGGCAGGCCAGGCAACAGGGCGTCCAGCCAAGGCCAGGCCAGCCATTCGAACAATGCGGCCATGCCGAACCACAGCGCGACGAGCGCAAGCAACGTCAACCCGAGCGTCTTCAGGAACACCCCGCGGAATGGCGCACTGAACAGATGGCCCGCAGCGGCGCGGGCGGAATCGAGGATCATGCTGTGCCGGTCTCCATGATGTTCGGCGTCATAGTGCGATCGACATGGGGATTGCAGGCCGCGCCGGCAAGAAACTTGCGCAGCGCGGCACTCCTTCTCTGGACCGGGCCGCGCTGCCTGTGCAAGAACGCCGAGGATTTGCCCGCCGGAGTTCCTTCATGAGCCAATACGATGTGCTGTGCATCGGCAACGCGATCGTCGACATCATAGCGCAAGCCGACGAGGCGTTCCTCGCGGAGAACGGCATCATCAAGGCGGCGATGAATCTCATCGACACCGACCGCGCCAACCTGCTCTATGAGCGCATGGGGCCGGCGATCGAGGCGTCGGGCGGCAGCGCCGGCAACACGGCCGCCGGCATCGCCAGTTTTGGCGGCCGCGCGGCGTTCTTCGGCAAGGTGGCGGAAGACACACTTGGCGAGATCTACTACCACGACATCCGCGCCCAGGGCGTCGCCTTCGACACAAAACCTCTCCAGGGACCGCCGCCGACCGCGCGCTCGATGATCTTCGTGACGCCCGACGGCGAGCGCTCGATGAACACCTATCTCGGCGCCTGCGTCGAACTCGGACCCGAGGACGTCGAGCCGGAAAAGGCCAAGGGCGCGCTGGTCACCTATTTCGAAGGTTATCTGTGGGACCCGCCGCGTGCCAAGGACGCGATCCGCATGACCGCGCGGCTGGCGCACGAGGCGGGACGCGAGGTGTCGATGACCTTGTCCGATTCCTTCTGCGTCGACCGCTATCGCGGCGAATTCCTCGACCTGATGCGGTCGGGCACGGTCGACATCGTTTTCGCCAACAGCCATGAGATCAAGTCGCTGTACCAGACGAGCTCCTTCGAGACAGCCCTGGACTTGATCCGCCGGGATTGCCGGATCGCGGCGGTCACCCGCTCGGAAAAAGGCTCGGTGATAGTGCGCGGCGACGAGACGGTTGTCGTGAAGCCTATTCCCGTCCGCGAGATCGTGGACACCACCGGCGCTGGCGACCTCTACGCCGCCGGTTTCCTCTACGGCTATACGACCGGCCGCGACCTGCAGCACTGTGGCGACCTTGGTTCGCTGGCCGCGGGCCTCGTCATCCAGCAGATCGGCCCGCGCCCGCGCCAGAATCTTCGCATTGAGGCCGAGAAGGCGGGATTGCTGTAGGGCTGCCGCTATCCGGGCCGGAGCGGGTTGAACTTAGCGCCTCTGCCTCGGAAGCAAGGCTCCGGACGAATCCTTATTCGCGCCAGTGCTCAGCGATCCAGCCGGCCGGCCGGAAGTAGTGGCCGAGGTGCCTGACCACGCTTTCACGGCGTTGCCCGGAAAAAGTCGCGGCGATGTGCTGAGCCGGGCTCCTGGCCTCGCTTCTTTTCGTCCATCGGCCTGATACCGCCTCCGGCGGATTGAGATGTCCGGCAAACAGTACGACCTTCGCATCGCGCGGCAGGCGCGGCGCTTCGAAATAGTTGCGGGGAAATGCCGGGATCAGGTCATGCCGGAACAATCTTACCCAGGCGCGCGGCCAGAATTTGATGCCGCCGGGCGCATTGCGGGTCACGAAGCGTTGCTCGAATTCATAACGCGCGGCGATCCCGAGCGAATCCGCCTCGAATGCCTTGAGCAGCGGCAGCAGTTTGCCGACGGGGAAGCGGTATATGGAGGTCTGGCCGAGCCGCTCAAGCGGGCGCACCGGATTGACCGCGAGGATGACGTCGTCTGGGTCACCCCGGCTGAAGAAGTCGTCGAGCGAACCCGTCACCAGAAGGTCGAGGTCGAGGAAAAGCACCGGACCCTCGAGATCGGCCAGTTCGGCATTCCACAATCTTGCCTTGCCCCAGATGCCGCGCGAATGTTTTGGCAGTTCGGCGTTCAGCGGTGGCAACGGCTCGCAGCGCACTTCTGGACGCACGCCTTGGTCGTTGTCGGTGAAGCATGTGAAGGTGAAGGGAGGCGTTATGTTGCGCGCCACCATGCCGTAGAGGCGATTGATGTAGACCGGGCCGTATTTTGTGCCCCAGTTGATGCAGATGATCTGCTTCTTCATGCCGATCCGACCTCGCCGACTGCCCATGGGTGGGAACCGGTCGGCAATATGCCGGTCATGGATGACAGCCGAAAAACAGGAGCCGGCCTGTCCGGCGCGTGACCAGAAGGCTGAGCGTTTGGATCGGCGTCGGTGGAAACGGTGGTGAAGCGGTCCGAGGTCAGTCGAGAATCAGGCCGGAATGGGCCGGATCAGAAACCGGCGCGAAGCCGCTACATTGGTATTTGAACCGAAGCGCTCGCCTGCCCTAGCCGTGAACGATCTCGCGCAGCAGGCGTAGCGTCGCCTTCATATCGTCCTGCTCGAAGACATTGCGGCCGAACATCAGGCCTTTCGCGCCGGAGGCGATGACGGCGCGCGCATAGTCCGCGACCGCTTCGATCCCGGCGCGGGCCGGCCCGCCGGCGATGGCGATCGGCGCCAGCGACTGCGTGGCGATCGCCGAGAAACGCGTTTTATCGGCGCACCAGTCGGTCTTGATAATGTCGGCGCCGATCTCGCCTGCCATGCGGCAGTTGAGCGAGATGACGTCCGGATCGTCGTGACGCGCGAAGCCGCCCTTGGCGGCCATCGCCTCGATGACATGGACCATGCCCCATCTGCGGCAGGCAGCAGCGACCGCGCCGCAGATCTCGAACGTGCGCGTTTCCTCTTCCGGCCGGTTGTTGCAGGTGAAGAGGTAGGTGATGACAGCCTCGGCGCCCATCGACACTGCCTCCTCGACCGAGGAGACGAGCCGGTTGTGCGTGTCGGGATAGCCGCTCGGCGTGCCGTGCCGCCACATGGTCGTCTGGTCAATGCGCAGGATGACCGCCGGCCCGCCGGCGAGCCGATGGCCGTGGCGGACCATCATGCCGGGATTGAGGATCACCGCGTCGACGCCGGCCTCCGCCGCCGCATCGAGCACCCGCGCCGGATCCTCCGTGCCTGGAACGGTGCCGACCTGCATGCCATGGTCGAAGGCCAGGCAGAGCATACGTCCCGACCGCGCGTTGAACATGCGCGCTAGGCGGCGCGCCTTACCGGTTTCCGACATGGTGTTTCCTTCGATTGCCGCCCGCCAAGAGCCGGGCCTAGACCAGTTGCAGTTTGACGCCGCCATCACGCAGCTGTGCGATGATCGACTGTTCGACGGAGCTTGAGATCAGCACCACGTCGAAGGCCGACAGGTCGGCGACGTGGTTGAGCGCGGAGAAATGGAATTTGCTCTCGTCGACCAGCAGGATGCGTTTTCGGGCAATCTCGATCATCGCCTGTTTTGCGCGCAGCACCTGCTCGTCCTGCGTAAACATCGACAGGCCCTGGATGGTGGTGGTCGACATCAGCGCCACATCCACCCGGTAGGAGCGGATCGAGCGCTCGCAGGCTAGGCCGAAGAAGCCGTTATAGGCGCGATGATATTTGCCGCCGAGCGCGATCAGGTCGATCTCGGCCGCTTCGCGCAGCTTTTCCAGCACGGGAAGCGCATTGGTGATGATCGTCACCGGCGCCACCTGCTCGATGAATTCGGTGACATGGAACGTGGTGGAACTGTCGTCCCAGACGATGGCGTTGCCGGGTTCGATATGGGCAATCGCGGCGCGCGCCAGCTTTCGCTTCTCGCTGACGTGCTGGCGGGCGCGATAGAGATAGCTGCTTTCGAACAGCATCGATTTTTCCGCCGACACCGAACCGCGCAGCCGCCGTACCAGCCCCTGGTTCTGTAGGTCGTTCAAGTCGCGGTGGATGGTCATCAGGCTGACGTCGAGGCGCGTCGCCAGATCCTTTATCTGCACCGACGGGCTTTCCATCAGCAGCCTTATGATCTCGGCGCGGCGCTGGTCGGCCTTGGACAGGTGCTGCATGTCGCCGTCCGGCTCGAACATGTCGGCGGCCTCCTCCTCCGCTTTCATCGCCGGCGACCTCTAGCATGGCTGATGGATGCGGGAAAGAAAAATGTTAAATTATCAAAACCACCATTGTGCAATGCGAATTCGCAACTGCGTGGAAAAATCGTCAAGATTCGCCTAACCATCAGATAAAGCGTGGCATTCCTGATCAAGGCAAATGCTTCATGGGATCGTAACATCATATGACTCGGGAGTTTCGTCCGACCATTCTCGATCATACGTAACAAAAAAAGTGAGAAAATATAAGTTTTATGTTGATATTTTTAACGAGGCTGACTAGCGTTTGGAAAGGGCAGGAGACGGGGCGAAGAGAGTTCGCAGCTACCTCGGTTGCCCGCGAAACACTGGAGGAGCATCATGAACAACGCCAAGCGCGCGCGCTTGCTTGCGTCCGCTGCAGTCGCCGTCACGGCGATCGCCGCGAGCGCCGGACTGGCCCGCGCCGAGACCACGCTTACCTTCGTCTGGCACGCCGGCACCTGCGCCGACGCGCTGATGGATATCGCCAAGGACTATCCGGACAAGTCGGTGAAGATCGTGCCGGCGCTGGTTCCCTACGGACCGCAATGGCACGACAAGATCGCCTCGGAATTCGCGATCCAGGGCGACGCCTTCGACTTCGCCATGTGGGACAGCCAGTCGACCGCCGAGTTCGCCGGCCACGCCGTCAAGCTCAACGACATTTTCGACAAGTCGAGCTATCTGAAGGCCGACATCTTCCCGCCGGCCTCGCTGTCGCGCTACGGCGAATATCCGGACGGCTCTGGCGAATATTACGGCCTGCCGGCCAACCAGGACGCCTACGGCCTGACCTACCGCAAGGACCTGTTCGAGGATCCGAAGGAGAGGGAAGCCTTCAAGGCGAAATACGGCAAGGAACTCGCGGTTCCGCAGACCTATCAGGACGCCAAGGAGATCGCCGAGTTCTTCACCCGGCCCGACCAGGGTCTTTACGGCTGGGGCCAGATGGGCGGCCGCGACTACGACTTCGCCACCACTGCGTCCAACTCGTTCCTGTGGTCGTTCGGCGGCGAGCTCTACAATCCCGCCACCATGGAAGTGAAGGGCTACCTCGACTCGCCGGCCTCGGTCGACGGTGTGCAGGCCTATGTCGACATGTTCAAGTTCGGTCCTCCCGGCTCCGGCAACTGGGGTTTTGACGAGGTCAATGCCGCCTTCCAGCAGGGCCAACTCGCCATGGCCATGCAATGGTTCTACTTCAACGGCTCAAACGCCGATCCGAAGGTGAACAAGTTCGCCGACAAGACCGCCTTCGCCGTGCTTCCGGGCGCTGTCGGCCGCGACGGAAAATTCCGCCGCCAGTTCTCCGTTGGCGGCCAGGGGATGGGCATCAACAAATACTCTAAGAAGCTGCCGGAACTCGAAAAATTCATGGAATGGTATTTCCAGCCCGAGCAGCAGAAGCGCTACGCCGCCGTCTGCCAGACCGGCCTGAAATCCGTGCTGGAAAGCCCGGACTGGCAGGGCCTGAACTCCTACAACCGGCAGTTCTCGACCGCGCTTGCCTACCTCAACGACTACTGGCACCTGCCGGAATATCCGGCACTGCTGGATGAACTGCAGCAGGAAGTCTCGAACGCGGTTGCCGGCACCAAGACGGTGCAGCAGGCGCTTTCGGACGCCGCCGAGAAGAACGAGCGCACGCTGGAGCGCGCCGGCTACGAGATCAAGCGTGGCGAAAAGACCCCGGAAGTGCCGGACCAGGAGATTTCCCCGGTCGGCCAGGACAAGGTCGTTCCGGTGGAATGATCCCCTTACCCTCCCCCTTGTGGGGAGGGTCGCGGAGAAAGCTGAGCGGCACGCGAGGATTTTGACGCGGGGTGGGGGTTGCTGATGAAGTGCTCGACATTCTCTTCGTGTGAGCAGTTAAGGTCACCCCCACCCGGTCTCGCGGTTCTCCGCTTCGCTCCGATCGCTCGCCGACCCTCCCCACAAGGGGGAGGGTAAGCCGGCCGCACCGCCGGCTCACAATCGTCAACTGGACTGCTTCGATGAGCACATCCAAGACCTCAGCCATAGACCTCGCCGGCCGGTGGCTGCTCCTGCTGTTGCTTATCGCCTACACCTTCTACAATCTCGGCCCTATCTTCTGGCTCATCCTCTCGTCGCTGAAGAGCCGCGTCGACCTGTTCTCGATGCCACCGAAACTGCTCTTCACGCCGGACTTTTCCGGCTACCAGAGCGTCTTCGGCGTCGGCGCGGCGGCGGGCAGCGCCTCGGCCGTCGGCGTGTTCGATTCGCTGGTCAACAGCGTGCTGGTCTCGACGGTCGGCACCTTCCTCGCCGTCTTCCTTGGCACACTCGCCGGCTATGTCTGCTCGCGCTTCAATTTCAGGGGCAAGGGCGACTTCATGTTCTTCGTGCTGTCGACCCGCATGCTGCCACCGGTGGCGGTGCTTGTCTTCTATCACCTGATGTTCGCGCGGCTAGGTCTCGCCGACACGCGCACCGGGCTGATCCTCGTCGCCATCTTCGCCAATGTCGGCCTCGCCACCTGGATCATGAAGGGTTTCTTCGACGGCGTGCCGCGCGAGGTCGAGCAGATCGCCATCGTCAACGGCTATTCGCGCATGTATGCCTTCACGCGCCTCGTGCTGCCGATGGTCAAGGGCGGCATAGCGGCCTCGGCCGGCTTCTGCTTCATCTTTGCCTGGAACGAATTCGCCTTCGCCTCGATCCTGACCACCACGCAGGCCAAGACGCTGCCCGTAAAGATCTCGTCGGCGGCCGGCGCCACCGGCATCGAATGGACTCAGATCTGCGCCGCCGGCGTGGTGCTGATCATCCCCGTGCTGATCTTCTTCTACCTGATCCGAAAACACCTGCTGATGGGCATGACCTTCGGCGTGCTGGGGCGGAGGTGAGACGATGAGCGCCGCTTCCCACGACAAGCGCCAGGCCGAGCTGAAGAAGCGGTCCTCCGGCCGGCTGATGATCTTCGGCTTCCTGTCGCCGACTTTGGCGATCCTGATCTTCATGGTCGCCTACCCGATCTTCTCGCTGATCTATTATTCCTTCTTCAACTTCTCGGCGCTGCGGCCCGCCGCCGGCATGAAACCGGTCGGTTTGAAGAACTACACCTTCCTGCTCTCCGACCCCGAACTCTGGGACCGCTTCGTCTTCACCGGCAAATTCGTGTTCATCTGCGTGGCCATGCAGATGCTGATCGGCATTTTCGTCGGCTACCAGTTGCAGAAGAATTTTCGCGGCCGCGACGTTGTGTTCACGCTGCTGATGATGCCGATGATGCTGTCACCGGTCGTCGTCGGCTTTCTGTGGCGCTACATGCTGAATTCGGAATGGGGCGTCATCAACTATCTGCTGACCGTCGTCGGCCTGTCGAAGGTCGATTGGCTCGGCCAGACGACACCGGCGCTATGGGCTGCGGCGATTGCCGACACCTGGATGTGGGCGCCCTTCATCATTCTGCTCGCCACCGCCGCCTTCCGTGGCATTCCGGAGACCATCTACGAGGCCGCGGAAGTGGACGGCGCAAGTCCGGCCTACAAATTCTTCCGCATCACCCTGCCGATGTCGGCGCCGGTGCTGTTCATCGCGCTGATCCTCAGGCTGATCGACAGCTTCAAGCAATACGACCTGTTCTTCGCGCTCACCGGCGGCGGGCCGGGGTCGAGCACGGAGACCGTGTCGTTTGCTGTGGCGAAAACCGCCTTCAGCTATTTCTACACCGGCGAAGCTTCGGCACTGGCGGTCATGCTGCTGTTCATCATCATCGGCCTGTCGATGATCCTGGTCCGCCATCTCGGCAAGATGGGCGAGAAATACTGATGGCCGAGATAGAACTCAAGAATCTGACAATCGACTTCGCCGGCTTCAAGGCGGTCGACAACGTCAACCTGACGGTCAGGAACGGCGAGTTCGTGGTCTATCTCGGCCCGTCCGGCTGCGGCAAGACGACGACCCTGCGCTGCATCGCCGGGCTGGTGAAGGCGACGTCCGGCGACGTGCTGTTCGACGGCAGGCGCGTCAACGACATGTCGGCCAGCGAGCGCAACATCGCCATGGTGTTCCAGTTCGTCTCGCTCTACCCGCATCTGAAGATCCGCGAGAACATCGTCTTCCCGCTCAAGGCACGCGGCGTGCCTCGCGCCGAGATCGCCCGCAAGCTCGACTGGGTCGTCGGGATTTTCGGGCTCGCCGCCGACCTCGACCGCTATCCCGCATCCCTGCCGCCCGGTGCTCGCCAGAAGGTGGCGCTGGCGCGCGCCGTCATCCGTGAGCCGGCCGTGCTCCTGCTCGATGAGCCGCTGTCTGCGATCGACGAGCAGTTCCGCGAGGAGATGCGCTGGGAACTCGGCCATCTCCAGCGAGAACTCGACGTCACCACCATCTACGTCACCCACGACCAGCGCGAGGCGATGAGCCTGGCCGACCGCATTGTGCTGATGAGCGACGGGCGCATCGTTCAGGTCGGCGAGCCCGACCGCATCTTCTTCGAGCCGGAGAATGTCTTTGCCGGCCAGTTCATTGGCTCGCCATCCATGAACCTGATTGATCTGGTGCCGGTGGACGGCGGTCTGAGGCTCGGCGACAGCGGCGTCACGCTGACCCCCGCCCGCAACCGCATCCCGCAATGGGCAGTCACCAGCCGGCGAAAACTGAAGCTCGGCGTGCGGCCGCTCAACGTGCATCTGGTCGAGCCAGGCGTCCCGATCGCCTCCTCCCTTGCCGTGGACGATGTATTCTCGGTCGGCCGCGACCGCTTCTTCAATTTCTCGATCGGCGGCAACGCCTATCAGGGCGTCGACAAGCGGCCGAACCGGACGACGCCAGCCGAGGCGGTGCATTTCGTGCCGGAAGGACTTCTGTTCTTCGACGCGGAGACAGGCCGGCGCGTGACGGGGGACGCGGCATGAGCGTCCCAATGCTGAGACTGGAAGGGCTGAAGAAATCCTACGGCGCCAAGCGGGCGCTGCGCGGCCTCGACCTAGAAGTGCCCGATAACGAGATCATGGCTCTGCTCGGCCCGACGGGCGCGGGCAAAAGCTCGACCCTGCTCTCGGCCGCTGGCTCGCTCAGTCTCGAAGCCGGCAAAGTTTTCCTGGCCGGACGCGACGTCACGGACATCGATCCGTCAGGCCGCGACGTTTCCATCGTTTTCGAAGGTTTCAACCTGCTGCCTGTGCTGGACGTGAAGGACAATATCGCCTTTGCGCTGCGGTCGCCGACCTACCGCGAGGACGAGGCCGAGATCAGGACGCGCGTCGGCCGCACCGCCGAGCTTTTGCGCATCTCGCATCTGCTCGACCGTGACGTGGACACTTTGTCCGGCGGCGAACGCCAGCGTGTGGCCATCGCACGGGCACTGGTGCGCCGTCCAAAGATGTTCCTGCTCGACGAGCCGCTTTCGGCGCTCGACCTGAAGCTGCGCGAAGGCCTCCGTGCCGAACTCAGGCAAATCCATCGCCAGCACCGCTCCACCATGCTCTATGCCACCCATGATTATCACGGTGCGATCGCCATCGCCGACCGCCTGGCGATCATTGAGAGCGGCGTCATCCAGCAGACGGGCACGATCGACGAGATCATCGCTCTGCCGGCCAACATGGGCGTGGGCAAGCTGATCGGCAGTCCGTCCATGGCGTTCTTCAGCGCGACGGTGGCGGATGGCTGGGGCGTGCTGCCTGGCGGGGCGCAGAAGATACCGCTTTCCGCCTTCGGCGAGGCGCGGCTGGCGCCAGGCCGCAAGCTGCTGTTTGGCGTCTGGCCGGAGGACATCGAAGTCGGCGCGAATGACGCGGCCGACGCCAATGCCGGTTCGGTCTACGCGGTGGACAACCGCGGCTTCGAACGCGCGGTGCAGGTCAACGCCGACGCGGGCTCGTTCCGCAAGGTCGTGCCATCCGAGATGCTCTTCAAACAGGGCGACGCCTGTTCGTTCCGCATCGCCGACGGCGCCGGCTATCTGTTCGACGCCGAGACCGGCGCGCGCGTCTCGCATTTGGGAGGCAAGGCACGATGAGCGCTTACCTCACCAAGAACTGGTTCTATCGCTTGGCCTCGGCGCTGATCCTGATCGGCTTCGCCATGCTGTGCCAGCCTTTCCTGCATGGGCTTTTTGTATTCGGTTTTCCAGTGCTGCTTGCCGGCGTGATCCTGTTCATGATCCTGGATCATGTGCCCGATGCGCGGCGACAGGAAGAGGAGGAGAAAATTGGCTAATCCGAAGAAGATCCTGAACGATCCCAAGAAGGTCGTAGCCGAGATGCTGGAGGGCTTGGTGCTGGCCAATGACGGCCGCGTCCGCAAGCTCGATAAGCACGCGGCGATCGTCCGCACCGACCTGCCCGAGAGCAAGGTCGCGCTGCTGATCGGCGGCGGCAGCGGTCACGAGCCCGTCTTCCACGGCTTCGTTGGGAAAAACATGGGCGATGGCGCCGCGTGCGGCCAAGTGTTCGCCGCGCCTTCGCCGGACATCATCTACGAAGCGGCAAAGGCCGTGCACCGCGGCAAGGGCGTGCTGTTCCTCTACGGCAACTATGCCGGCGACAATATGAACTTCGACATGGCGGTCGAGTTGCTGGAGGAGGACGGCATAGAGGTGCGCACCGTGCGCGTCACCGACGATGTCGCCGCCGCACCGCCGGAGCGCACGCATGACCGGCGCGGCATCGCCGGCGACATTTTCATGATCAAGATCGCGGGCGCCGCCGCGTCTGAACTCGACACGCTGGACGCAGTCGAGCGCGTGGCGCGCAAGGCGGTCGCCAATGTCCGCTCGATCGGCGTCGCGGTCGCCGCCGGCTCCATTCCCGAGACCGGCAAGCTGGCGTTCGAACTCGCTGACGAGGAGATCGAGATCGGCATGGGCGCGCATGGCGAGGCCGGCGTGTCGCGCCAGAAGATGGCGCCGGCCGACGAGATCACCGACCAGCTCATGGCGAAACTCCTGTCGGACCTGCCGTTCAAGCGCGGCGACGAGGTCGCGCTGATGATCAACAATCTCGGCGCCACGACGATGATGGAGATGCTGATCGTCAACCGCCGCATCCGCCAGATCCTCGATCGCGAAGGCATCGAGGTGCATCGCTCGGATGTCGGCACCTGGCTCACCGTGCAAGAGATGGCCGGCTTCTCGGTCACCCTGCTCAAGCTCGATGACGAGCTGAAGCACTATCTCGACATGCCGGCCGAATCCCTCGGCTATTCGCGGATGTGAGGCGGCCATGGCAAAAACGCTCGACGCGGCCGGCGCCCGCGACATGCTGGTCGCGGTCAGCCAGGCGCTGATCGACCAGACCGAAATCTTGACCGACGCCGACCTCGCCATCGGCGACGGCGACCATGGCATCGGCATGCGGCGCGGTTTTGAGGCCGCGCTCGAAGCGCTCAAGGCATCCGAGCCGGACAGCGTCGATGCCGCCTTCAAGACGATCGGCATGGCAATCCTGTCGAACACGGGGGGCGCGGCGGGCGCGGTGTTCGGCACGCTGTTCCGCTCCGGCGCCAAGGGTTTTGCCGGCGGCAGCATCGACGGGGCGAGCTTTGCCGCGTTCCTCGAGGATGGGCTTGCCGCCGTGCTGAAGCGCGGAGGCGTTATGGAGGGCCAGAAGACCATGGTGGACGCGCTTGCTCCGGCCGCCCGCGCGGCGCGGGCGGCATCCGACAAAGGGCTTGAGGCAGCGACGGCCGCCGCAGTCGATGGCGCGCTGCAGGGCGTTGAGGCGTCCAAGGCGATGATCGCCACCACCGGCAAGGCGCGCTCGCTGGGCGAACGCAGCATTGGCCACCCCGATCCCGGAGCGATCTCGATCTCGCTGATCCTCAAGGCGATGCGCGATTTCGTCGCCAGGGCCTGATCCCGGCCGCGACCAGAAACGAAGGACAAGAAAATGGCAGATCTCCACGACATCAAGGGCGGCAAAGATTGGAGCCAAGGCCGTCCGGCGGACACCGAGACGGTGGAGCGGGCATACGTGCTGTTCCGCGACCTGTCGCTGAAGCAGGCTGCGTGATCATGGCGAGCGCAGCGCCGGCAAATCTTCTGACTCGCCCGCTGGAGGGGCGACGGGTCGCCGTGACGGGGGCGGCGAGCGGCATCGGCCGCGCCGTGGCGTGCGCGTTTTCCGGCGCGGGCGCGACAGTCGCCTGCCTCGACATCAACGAGGAGGCACTCCAGGCGCTGGCCGCCGAGATCGAGGGTTTCGCGCTGCGCTGCGACGTGACTGACCGCGCATCGGTCGAGGCGGCGTTCGAAAAGATCGTCGAGCAGCTCGGCGGGCTCGACCTCTTGGTCTCCAATGCCGGATCGGCCGACCAGGGGGCGATCGCCGACCTGCCGATGGAAGCGCTGCGCAGAAGTTTTGATCTCAACTTCTTCGGCCACCAGCATGTCTGCCAGGCGGCCGTGCGGTTGTTTCGCGCCCAGGGCGGCGGCGGCACGATCCTGTTCAACATCTCCAACCAGTCGGTCAATCCCGGCAAGGATTTTGGGCCCTACGGCATTCCCAAGGCCGCCACCATGGCGCTGATGAAGCAATATGCGGTGGACCACGGCGGCGAAGGCATTCGTGTCGCCGGCGTCAATGCCGGGCGCATCCGCACCGGCCTGATGACCGACCAGATGATTTTGGAACGCGCCGCCGCGCGCGGCATGACGCCGAAGGAATACATGTCCGGCAACCTGCTCGGCGTCGAGGTGATGGCGGAGGACGTGGCGGACGTGTTCCTGCACCTCGCGCAGATGGACAAGGTCAACGCCGCCGTGCTGACCGTCGACGGCGGCGTGATGGCGACGTCGCTGCGGTAGCGCGTCATCGTCCGCCGCCTTCGTCGGCTTCGGCCTGCCCGGCCAGCACCCACTCATTGTGCTGCTCGAGCTTGATGTTGACCATGTGGCGCACCAGCGCGGTGCGCTCGGTGGTGTTGCAGCAGGGCGGCATCATCGGTCCGGGGAACACCGTCCAGTCGTCCTCGGCGCGGCGCGAGGCGCATTTGCGTGCCCGCCGGCAGGCCTCGCGCGTACAGGTCTTGTGCAGGCCGATGCAGGTGGCGGCCCTTTGCGAGAGACCGAGAAAAATGCCGAGGAAGTAATAAAAACCCTCCTTGTCACGGCGCCCCGCTTCATACTGCGCGTCGTTCTGGTATTCGCTACGCGGCGAATGCACGATGCGGAAGCTCGGATACCCCTCCGGCATCACCTCATATTCGAACGTGTCGGAAATATCGGGGTCGTCCCAGTCGTAGGGCGTGTAGGGTTTCGGCGCGAAATATTCTTCTTCGGTCATGCCGCGCGGCGGATCGCCGATCGGCCGCACGTCGAGCAGCTTTTCCATCCACCGCCTTTCGAAGGGTGTGAGGCTGGCGACGTCCGCCTCGGTGACGAATTCGGTCTCTGGGTTCTTGCGTCTGGGCATGGGTTCGCGCTCCCGCGCTTGTTGGCCGGGTTGGTGAGGGTCGGGAAGACGGGCGGCCGCGGGGTCGCTCATCTAAATTTTGTGCGACCTCGCGGCCGCCCGTCCGGCGATTTCTGGCCTCGTCCGTTCCGCTTCGCCTTGCTCCGGCTCCGGCATTTTCGCCTCGGCTGGCCCGGTCTTAAGCACTCGTCCAGTGCGCCCCGACCGTAGTGTCGAGGGAGGAACCTTCGGACGCGGCCTCCCCGGCCATGCCGCTTCGTCGGCAGCATGACGGAGGCGCCGGTTCCTCCCCGCTTTCAAACGACTCCGGAAGCGTTCCCGGCGGGAGAAACTGGCGAAAAGTATGCGCGCGTTTTTGGCGAGGGGGATAGCCAGCGCCGTTTTTTGTCAAAAGGCGGCTGCGATGCGGAATCGCCTGCGAGCGATTTCAATGGGTTGGCGAGGCCAGGCCGGCGCGCTCAAAAATATTTCTTCAAAACGGCGCATTTTTCATCCCCGTTTTAGGCACCGTTTTCGGAAAACCGCCGGCGCCCTACGCCCGCTGCGGCAAGCTTTTGCGCTTGAGGTTGTGTTCGCCGGCCTAAGGTCTTAGGCAGGGGGCCACGCAACAAAAAAGGAGAAGCCGATGCCGAGGCCGCCCAACTACAATCACGAACGCAAGGAACGCGAGCGCATCAAGGCCGCCAAGAAGGCGGAAAAGCTGGCCGCCAAGGCCGCCAAGAAGCAGTCGGAGACGGATGAGGCCGAGCCCCGCACCGAGGAAGAGAAGGCCGAGTAGCTGTTCAGACCTTGTCGGTGACCAGCACGGACGCCTCGCGCGCCGCGGCGACGAAGGCGCGGCGCGCCGTCATCGCCGGCTTGGTGCCGGCCAGCGCATCGTGGCAGGCCTGCAGCGCCTCGCGATGCTTCGGGCCGCGCTTGCCGGTCCAGTTGTTCAACAGATAGTCGGTCGCCTCGCGGGCGGTGTTCAGGGCCCTGTCAGGCCCTTGCGAGGACTTGACGGTGACGGGCGTCTCGAAGCGATTGTTTTCCATGGCCGGCGTCTTACGCCTGTTGCAGTGCGGAAGCGAGGGAAAAGGGTGGCGCCAGGAATTCGTAGGGCGGACGCCGCTTCGAATGTCGCCAGGCGCCCCCTGAGCCCGCCTGACCACAAGACGGGCAACGGTGCATTCTGACAGCACGAATAGTCGCCACGGGGCGGAAAAATCCGCCGTGGGAGCATGTTCACGGAGTACCATCAATCAAAGAACCGTCTGGGATCGCCCGACGAGATTACCTCCTAGTTGATCCCTTAAGTCATCGCGAATAAAATCGAAGCGGCGATCTCTTTCTTTTATAAGCCGTTCTCTGAAGAGACCCACATGTCTATCAACCATATACAATATAGAATAACCATAGAACTCCTCGACATTGAAAAATCTTAAAAGAAATCCTTGCTCATTCCAAATCTTGAAGAGGAGTACCTGCTCTCTTTCAAATAACCTCAGAGTAGATCTAGAAAATTCAAAGGTCTTTGCAACTTTGAAGAATATTCGGCTATTAAGGTGTGGCTTGGATGAGAAAGCATCCCCTAAGAGATGATGTTGAAGAGCTTCGTCGCTCCAAAAGCGGCGCCCAATAAATTCGTCCTCTTGTAAGGACCTGGAGAAATTGACCACTTTGTCGAGAAATTCTGGGGCTCGCATTTCCTCCCGATGGCGTGAGAGCGTATCTCGGACCATGACGGCGCGCCTCTTTCCGATGGCGATAGCGGCTGAATCCAAGGCCGCGAATACCACTTCGGGAAGACTCACGCGTATTGCCACCAATTCCGTTGTCGACGGAGTGTTCGAAGCAATTATTTGATCAATGCTATCAATAACATCTGGATGTAGTCCGCAGTTTCTTTTCCAAGCGTGCGCAATGCTCGGGGCGATCCTAGCGATTTTTGCTGCGCCCTTCTTCGCCGCTTCGTTAACGATACCCACGTCATTCAAAATATATCCCAGCTCCATATGCAAAAAAGGATGTTGTTTTACCACAGAAGCATATCGGGGCTCCAAAATATCTTTCCTTATGCGGTCTCTATCACCGAGCCAAGACCACTCTTTTGATATTGCAACGCAGTACAAGATCTTACTTCCTACATCTCTTTTCTCATGGTTAACGCCGGTGTAAAGTAGTCTGTCGCGAGGTAGCGACCTTACCGAGGCGAAACTATCAATATTTCGTCCATCATTTGATACTTGAAAGTACAAATTGCCGTCGCCGTTAGAAAATATTGGCGTTCCAATCAATGGGAAATTGTTGTCGCTAACATGTATGGCGGATAGTCTCATCATTGTAGATAACCTAGCTGTCGCAAAGCGCTTTCGACCTTGCTATAAACAACGCCGGCAAAAAATTCAGGATGGACGGCGTTATGAACGGAGTAAGGTTCGATAACAGTCGGACTCCATCGGTTGAGTGCCGCAACCCATCTCGACACTTCCATGAGACGTAACGGGCAAACTACTGCACGCAGCGCACCGCTGAGTGCGAGATCCTCCTCCAGTTGAGCCTCTATGGATGACGCGCGCTCATCTGGAGGCACCCGCGAAGACGCCTCTGGATCCGCGGGTTGTCGCGCCATTTCGTGCAGTCCGATAGCTTCGAATTGATCAATGGCGATATCAACATTCTTTCGGCTTGCTCCGGTAAAGTACTCATAATTACTCTGATAAAACGCAGAAACAACCCTTAAAATTGTTTCCAGAGTAGGTTCAAGGCTAAAGTCGCCAATTGTACTAGCCTTATCAAAAAATCGTTCATACTTTTTTATAAAAAAGCCACCTGTATCAAACGGGTACAATCTCGAAATCTTTTTAGCAATTATCCTTTCGTCAAATATTAAAGCCACAGGCCAATCAAATGGGAGATTTCCATTAAGGGTTTTTTTAATTCTGTAAGCAGGTCGACCATAAAATAGGTATATTAGTTCCTCTTTAAAATACCTGCATCGCTCTGTCTTAATAATATCAGAAGCAGCTATTTTGTCGAATTTGTACGTGTTGGTCAGGTGAATAAAAGGCAGGGTGTCGGATACCGCCTCCTGCTTGGCTACAAACTCATTGAGGCGGGATAGAGGGGAGGCTGTGACAACCATGTTCAGCAATGCACCGAGTCATCAAAGCACGAACATAGTACGTTAGGACGTTATTGTATACCGTCTTAGATGCAACCGTGCACGCATGCTTTCGGATCAAGGTCGTCGCGGATGCGCGACTATACGACGGCTCTGGAGTCCTTATGGTCTAATTTCGGCCTCACTCCTCGGTAGTCGTGCCGAAGAGATCGCAGATAAGCTGGACAGATCACGCCTCAACTCCCCGCCGAATACGCCGCGATCGCAGCCATGTTGACGATGTCCGAATCCTTGGCGTTCAGGCTGACGATCTGCACCGGCTTGTTCAGGCCGACCAGCAGCGGGCCGATGACGGTGGAGCCGCCGAGTTCCTGGAGCATGCGGGTCGAGATCGAGGCGGAGTGGAAGGCCGGCATGATCAGCACGTTGGCGGGGCCTGAGAGGCGGCAGAAGGGGTATTGCTCGCGCATCAGCCGATGGTTCAGCGCCACGTCGGCGGCCATCTCGCCGTCATATTCGAAATCGACGCGGCGCCTGTCGAGGATTTTGACCGCTTCCTGCACGCGCTCGGAGCGCTCGCCCGGCGGGTGGCCGAAGGTGGAGTAGGCGAGCATGGCGACGCGCGGCTCGTAGCCCATGCGGCGGGCAAAACCGGCGGTTTCCTCGGCGATGTCGGCTAGCTCCTCGGCGTTGGGCATGTCGTGCACGGCGGTGTCGGCGACGATCACTGTGCGGCCGCGCGACAGCACGATCGAGGCGCCGATGACGCAATGGCCGGGTTTCGCGTCGATGACGCGCCTGATGTCGTCGAGCACGGTGGAATAGTTGCGCGTCACCCCGGTGACCACGCCGTCGGCGTCGCCCAGCGCCAGCATGCAGGCGGCAAAGTGGTTGCGGTCGTTGTTGATCAGCCGCTGGCAGTCGCGGAACAGAAACCCTTTTCGCTGCATGCGCTCGTAGAGATGGTCGGCATAGACGGTGTTGCGGCGCGACAGGCGGGCATTGATGATCTCGATGCCGGATTTGTTCAAATCGACGCCGGCGTTGCGGGCGTTCTCCTTGATCACCTCGTCGCGGCCGACCAGGATCGCGGTGCCGAGTTTCTGGTTCGCATAGGCGACGGCGGCGCGCATCACCTGCTCCTCCTCGCCCTCGGCGAAGACGATGCGTTTCGGCTGGCGGCGGACGCGGTCGTAGATGCGCTGCAAGGTCGACGCGATCGGGTCGCGGCGGGCGGAAAGTTCTTGGGCGTAGCGGTCGAGGGCGACGATCGGCCGGCGCGCCACGCCGGAATCCATCGCAGCCTTGGCGACCGCCACGGGGATGGCGGAGATCAGCCGTGGGTCGAAGGGCACGGGGATGATATAGTTGGGGCCGAATTTCGGCCGCATGCCCTGGTAGGCGGCGGCGACATCGTCCGGCACGTCCTCGCGGGCGAGGTCGGCGAGCGCTTTGGCGGCGGCGACCTTCATCTCGTCGTTGATGGTGGTGGCGCGCACGTCCAGCGCCCCGCGAAAAATGTAGGGGAAGCCGAGCACGTTGTTAACCTGGTTCGGATAGTCGGAGCGGCCGGTCGCCATGATGGCGTCGGTGCGGATTTCCGCGACCTCCTCCGGCGTGATCTCGGGATCGGGATTGGCCATGGCGAAGATGATCGGGTTTTTTGCCATGGACTGGATCATCGCGGTGGTGAGCGCCCCCTTGGCGGAGAGGCCGAAGATGACGTCGGCGCCGTCCATGGCGTCGGCCAAGGTGCGCGCGTCGGTTTTTGCCGCATGCGCCGACTTCCACTGGTTCATGCCTTCGGTGCGGCCCTGGTAGACCACGCCCTTGGTGTCGCAGAGGATGACGTTTTCCGGGGCGAACCCCATCGACTTGATCAGCTCGACGCAGGCGATGCCGGCGGAGCCGGCGCCGTTGCAGACGAGTTTTGTGGTCTTCATGTCGCGGCCGGTGATCTGCAGCGCGTTGATCAGGCCGGCGGCGGCGATGATCGCGGTGCCGTGCTGGTCGTCGTGGAAGACCGGGATGTCCATCACCTCGCGCAGCTTCTGCTCGATGATGAAGCAGTCGGGCGCCTTGATGTCCTCTAGGTTGATGCCGCCGAAGGAGGGGCCGAGATAGCGCACGGCGTTGATGAAAGTCTCGGCGTCCTCGGTGTCGACCTCGAGGTCGATGGAATCGACGTCGGCGAAACGCTTGAACAGCACCGCCTTGCCTTCCATGACGGGCTTCGAGGCAAGCGCGCCGAGATTGCCGAGGCCCAAAATGGCGGTGCCGTTGGAGATGACGGCGACCATGTTGCCGCGCGACGTGTAGTCGAAGGCGCGGGAGGGATCCTCGGCGATGGCCTTCACGGGGACCGCGACGCCCGGCGAATAGGCGAGGCTGAGGTCGCGCTGAGTGGCCATCGGCTTGGTCGGCACGATCTCCAGCTTGCCCGGCCGGCCCATGGCATGGAAGTCGAGCGCCTCCTGCGCGCTGACGGAGGGTCCGTTGTCGGCTTTCTTCGAGGCCATGTGAAACGTGTTTCCTTCCCGAAGGCCGCGTTGCACGGCCCGATGCTTCTTTTTGTGGAGTGTTTTGGATTAAGGCTACACTCGGCGGTCGTAAAGCGCCAAGCAGGGATGAAAGCGTTTTTGCGCAATGCGAAAGTTCCCTCTCCCTGGTGCGGAGGGGCAGGGGTGGGGGTTCGCCTTCACCGAAGATCGGGACGGTGATGGAGACTGCAACGCCCTATGCCGCTGGCCCCGGCCCTTCCCCGCAAGCGGGAGGGGGCTCGGCGCCTACGCCGATGATGGAGCAGTATATCGAGATCAAGGCGGCGAACCCGGATTCGCTGCTGTTCTACCGCATGGGCGATTTCTACGAGCTGTTCTTCGACGACGCCGAAGTGGCGAGCCGCGCGCTGGGTATCGTGCTGACCAAGCGCGGAAAACACGCCGGCGCCGACATCCCGATGTGCGGCGTGCCGGTCCACGCGGCCGACGACTATCTGCAGAAGCTGATCGGGCTCGGCCACCGCGTCGCCGTCTGCGAGCAGATCGAGGATCCGGCGGAGGCGAAGAAGCGCGGCGGCAAGTCGGTGGTGAAGCGCGACGTGGTGCGGCTGGTGACGCCCGGCACCATCACCGAGGACAGGCTGCTTTCGCCGGCCGAGTCCAGCTTCCTGATGGCGCTGGGGCGGGTCAAGGGCGGCGCGCGAAGCGACGGCGCCGGCGGCAGTTTTGCGCTGGCCTGGCTGGAACTGTCGACCGGCCTGTTCCGGGTGGCCGAGAGCGCGCCGGACCGCCTGCTCGCCGACATTTTTCGGGTCGATCCGCGCGAGCTGATCGTCGCCGATCCCGTGTTCCGCGACCCCGAGCTGAAGCCGGTCTTCGACGTTCTGGGGCGCATGGCGAGCCCGCAGCCGCCGAGCCTGTTCGATTCGGTGAGTGCCGCCGACCGCATCGCGCGGTTCTACCAGGTGGCGACACCCGACGGTTTTGCCAGCTTCAGCCGCGCCGAACTGTCGGCGATCTCCGGCATCATCGCCTTCGTCGAGAAGACGCAGAAGGCGGAACGGCCGCCGCTGGGACATCCCGAGCGCGAGACGGCGGGCTCGACGCTGTTCATCGATGCGGCGACCCG
This sequence comes from Mesorhizobium sp. IMUNJ 23232, assembly GCF_044326205.1. Taxonomy (NCBI): domain Bacteria; kingdom Pseudomonadati; phylum Pseudomonadota; class Alphaproteobacteria; order Hyphomicrobiales; family Phyllobacteriaceae; genus Mesorhizobium; species Mesorhizobium sp. IMUNJ 23232. The sequence continues at coordinate 39,613 of NZ_JBIRCY010000017.1, read as the reverse complement.
CGCCAATCTGGAGCTTACGCGCACGCTGTCCGGCAGCCGCGACGGCTCGCTGCTTTCGGCGATCGACCGCACGGTGACGGGGGCCGGTGCGCGGCTGCTGGCCGACCGGCTGACCTCGCCGCTGACGGCGCCCGACGCGGTCAATGCGCGGCTGGATTCGGTGGCGTGGCTGATCGGCGAGCCCGATCTGCGCGACGGCTTGCGCGCAGCGCTAAAAGGCCTTGCCGACATGCCGCGCGCGCTGACGAGGCTGGCGCTGAATCGCGGTGGGCCTCGCGATCTCGGCGCGCTGTGCGCCGGGTTGCAGGCTGCCGCGGAGATCGGCGACCTGCTGGCGCCAGCCGAGCCGCCGGCGGAAATTGCCGCGGCACTGGAGGCGATACGCGCGCTGCCGGCCGATTGTGCCACCCGCCTGGCGCGGGCACTGGCCGACGAGATGCCGCTGCTGAAACGCGACGGCGGCTTCGTGCGCGCCGGCTGGGACGCGGAACTCGATGAGATGCGGGCGCTGCGCGACGAATCGCGAAAAGTCATCGCCGGGCTGGAGCGCGGGCTGATCGACGAGACCGGCGTGCGCTCGCTGAAAATCCGGCACAACAATGTGCTGGGTTATTACATAGAGGTGACGGCCAACCATCAGGCGGCGATGACCGGGAGCGACGCGCTGCGCGCCCGCTTCATCCATCGCCAGACCATGGCCAGCGCCATGCGTTTCACCACGACGGAACTCGCCGACCTGGAGACGAAGATCGTCAACGCCGCCGACCGGGCGCTACAGATCGAACTCGCCGTGTTCGACGATCTCGTTGCCGAGGCGGTCGGCCACGCGGAGAAAATCCGCGCCGGCGCTCAGGCGCTTGCGGTGCTCGACGTTTCGGCGGCACTAGCCACGCTGGCGATCGACGAGAACTGGACGCGGCCGGTGGTGGATGACGGCCTAACTTTCGACATAGATGGCGGCCGCCATCCGGTGGTCGAGCAGTCTTTACGCAGGTCGTCCGGCCAGCCCTTTGTCGCCAATGATTGCGATCTTTCGCCGGCTAATGGCGGAAAATTCGGCGCGATCTGGTTGCTCACCGGCCCGAACATGGGCGGCAAGTCCACGTTCCTGCGTCAGAATGCGCTGATTGCCATTCTGGCGCAGACCGGCTCCTTCGTGCCGGCGGGACATGCCCATATCGGCGTCGTCGACCGGCTGTTTTCCCGCGTCGGCGCCTCCGACGATCTGGCGCGCGGTCGTTCGACCTTCATGGTCGAGATGGTCGAGACGGCGGCTATCCTCAACCAGGCCGGCGAACGCTCGCTGGTCATTCTGGACGAGATCGGCCGCGGCACCGCTACCTTCGACGGCCTGTCGATCGCCTGGGCGGCGGTGGAATATCTGCATGAGAAGAACCGCTGCCGGGCGCTGTTCGCCACGCATTTCCACGAGATGACGGCGCTGGCCGACAAGCTGGCACGGCTGCACAATGTCACCATGCGGGTGAAGGAGTGGGAAGGCGAGGTGATTTTCCTGCACGAGGTCGGCAAGGGGGCCGCCGACCGTTCCTACGGCATCCAGGTGGCGCGGCTGGCAGGCCTGCCGCCCGCCGTGGTGGACCGCGCCCGCGACGTGCTGCACCAACTGGAGAGCGGCGAGACGTCCGGCAAGGCCAACCGGCTGGTCGACGATTTGCCGCTGTTTTCGGTGGCAGCAAGGCGGGAGGCTACACCGAAACCGCAACAAACCGATCGGCTGCGCGAGGCGGTGGTCGCGCTCAACCCCGACGACATGACCCCGAAGGAGGCGCTGGAGGCGCTGTATCGGCTGAAGGAAGCGGCCCGGTAAGGTGAATTTGCGAAGAGGGCGACAGGCTGTTTCGTATCCAGTGGTGCCCGGATTCGGGGAAACGCCAAGCCTTGTGGAGAACAGAGACGTCATGGCGCGCACGCCTTCGTTGAATGTCGAAAAACTGTCCGAGCTCGGAACCGAGAGGCTTGCGCGGCTTGTTCTCGACGAGGCGGCGCGCAGCGCGCCCTTCCGCAAGCTGGTCAATGCGGCGCTCGCCGCGACCAAGGGGCCGGATGCCGTCGCTAAGCTGATCGACAAGCGGCTCTCGGCGCTGGAGCGCGCCCGGAGCTTTATCGACTGGGAGAAGGTTAAGCCCTTCCAGCAGGATCTTGCGGCCACCGTTGGCAGCATCGTCGGCGAACTGGCGCCGGCCTCGCCGGCAATGGCGGTCGACAGATTGCTCCGCTTCCTTTCGACGAGCGAGTCCGTGTTCGAGCGGATCGACGATTCGCGCGGGCAGGTGCAGGAACTCTACGCCGGCATGGTCGAGTCGATTGGCGATATCACCGCACGGATCGCGGCGCCTGACAAGGAATACCTGGCCGACAGGATCATGGCAGCACTGGGCGACAACTCATATGGTTATCTGCTGGCGGTTTCTCGTGCCGTCGCCGATCATCTCGACAAGCCTGCCCTGCGGCGCTGGGACGAGCAGCTTGCCGGAAGGCAGCAGAAGCTCGACGCCGCGACGAAGGGTGACCGGGACTGGAAAGGCCAGGCGCTGGCGCGGCAGGTCCGTGACGTCAGACAGGTCATGGCCGAAAAGCTCGGCGACCTCGACGGCCTGATCGCCCTGGAAGCTTCCAAGCCGGAACATGCACAGGACACCATCGCCATTGCCGAAAGGTTGCTGGAGGCGGGCCGGCTGAAGGAAGCGCTGGACTGGATTCGCAGGAAAAGCCGTCCGGTAATCCGCTACATGCGCATGAGCGATCTGGCCGACGGCACCGGGACTCGCGAACCGGGCACAGTCGCCCGCAGTATGGTCGAAGCCCGCATCATCGAGGCGCAAGGAGACAAACCTGCCGCGCAGAAGCTGCGCTGGACCTGCTTCGAGGCCACCCTGGATGCCGGCGCGTTGCGCGAATATGTCGAACGCCTTGGCGACTTCGAGGAATTCGACACGCTGGACCGCGCCTTCGATGTCGCGTCCGGATCGAAGCAGCGTTATCTCGCGCTGGAATTCTTTCTCAAATGGCCGCGTCTCGATCGCGCCGCGCGGCTGGTGATCGAGCACCGCCGGAATTGGGAAGGCAGGCACTACGACTTTCTTGCGCCGGCAGCCGAAATCCTGGAGCACGAGCGTCCGGCCGCCGCGACGGTGCTCTATCGCGCCCTGTTGGATGACATTCTGGCGCGTGCGAAATCCAATGCCTATGGGGCTGGCGCCCGCCATCTCGCCAGGCTCGATGCGCTGGCGCCGGCTGCCGCCGCAGATCTGCGACTGGCCGGTATCGATCCGCATGCCGCCTACCGCGCCTCGCTGCGGAAGACCCATGGGCGCAAGGCCGGTTTCTGGGCGGTGGCGCCGAAGGTATAGAAAACAGCTGGGATTGCCGTTGCTGATCAGGCACCCATCACCCACTGGCCTGGTTGGCAGCTCGTAGGGAGCGGCTTGACGGCATGCCTAGTTTGACGCATAATTAGGCGTACTTTAGTGCCAAATGGTGTGGCAATGGCCGTGCTTCGCAAAAAACATCGTCCCGCCGGGCTTGAGGAAAGTGTCACGCCCTATCTGGCGCCGACGCCCGCCGAGATGGGTTTCGGCCATACTGCGGGCATGTTCGCCGAGGACGGGGCGGTCGAGATCGACCAGGTCGTGGAGCGCTTCGGCATGTCGAAGGGCCAGTTCGCCGAGACGGTCGGACTGGCGCCCGAAACACTGCGCCGCACCAGCCGCCTGACGGCGGCAAAAACCCAGGCGAGGATAACGGAGATGCTGGAAATCATCGCGCGTATCACCGGCTGGGCCGGCGGCGAGAAGCAGGCTATGGCGTGGTATCGCGCTGAGCCGATCCCAGCCTTCGGCGGGCGCACGGCGGAAAGCCTGGTCAAGGACGGCAAGGCCACCGCGGTGCGCGACTATCTCGACCACCTCGCGATGGGCGGTTTTGCTTGAGGTTTGCCGGCGACTGTTATCGCGCTCACAATCCGAAATGGTCATTTGCCCCGCTTTCCGGCGATGGCGCAAAAGTCCACGGCGGCCGCTTCAATCCGAGGGGTATTCCGGCGCTTTATCTCGGGCTGACGATCGAAGGCGCGGTGATCGAGGCGTCGCAGGGTTTCGCGGCGAAGCTCGAGCCGCTGACGATCTGCCTCTACGAGGTCGACTGCGAGAATATCGTCGACCTGACGACCGACGAGGGCCGGAGCGCCGCGGGCGTTTCACTTGATGATATGGCTTGCGCATGGGCATTCGATGCCGCCGAACGGCGAAAGCCCACCTCGTGGAAAGTGTCGCAGGACCTGATCGCCGGAGGCGCGGCCGGCATCGTCGTGCCCTCCTTTGCACGCGGCACGCGGCCCGACATGCGCAATCTCGTGCTGTGGAAATGGGGACGCGACCTGCCCTGGCGTGTCACGGTTCACGATCCTTCCGGGCGTTTGCCGAGGGATATGCTGTCGTGGGAAAAGTCATAACGCCGGTTTGCCAGCACCTCGCAGGCTCGAGAAAATCGTCCGCAACGAATTGTCGGTTTTGCGGTTCCTGACACGTCCTTGATGAATGCAAGCGACGGAGGATTCCGATGTATGAACTGAAACCTGCGAAAGAACTCGCCGAAGCAAGCGGCTACCGCGTGCCCAACGAAAGCGCGGAGTACCGGCAGGCGCGCACCAGGCTGCTGGCCGAGGAGATTGAACTTCGGCGCCATATCGAGCGCGTCGCGGAGATGCGGCGCGCCCTGCCGGCGGGCGGCGAAGTCCTGAAGGATTATGGGTTCGAGGGTGAGGGCGGACCCGTGCATTTCGCCGACCTGTTCGGCAGCCACGACACGCTGGTCGTCTACAACTTCATGTTCGGGCCCGAACGGGAACGTCCATGTCCGATGTGCACGGCCTTCCTCGGCAATCTCGCCGCCAACGCCGCCGACATCAGGCAGCGCGTGGCTCTGGCCGTGGTGGCGCGCGCGCCGATCGACAGGCTCACCGCGTTCAAGCAGGAACGCGGCTGGAAGAATCTGCCGATCTATCGCGACACGACCGAAGAGTTCGGCCGCGACTATCATAGCTGGACCGAGAAGGGCGACATTCCGGGCTATCAGGTCTTCACCAGGCGCGACGGCAGGATAAGGCATTTCTGGAGCGAAGAGCTGGGCGACACCGCCGATCCCGACCAGGATCCGCGCGGCGCCCCGGACATGACCGTGCTGTGGAACGTGCTGGACACCACGCCCGCCGGCCGTGACCCGAAATGGTATCCGAAGGTGGACTACGACTGAGAGGGCAGTCCATGCTGTATCCGTGGCTGCGTCGGTCGCGAGGGGGTTGGCGCGCTCGGCAGGATTTGAACCTGCAACCTACGGATTCGAAGTCCGGTGCTCTATCCGGTTGAGCTACGAGCGCGGCGCCCACTTTGGGCATTGCGGGTTCATCTAGCGCGATGGGAGCGCACAAGCCAAGCCCGATCGCCATTGATACCAGGACAAGGCATGGTTTATGCGAGCTGGCGGCATGCGACTAGCGGGCCGTACCGGCAAACTGCCGCACCAGCCCGGCGGGCAGTTTCTTCACGAGCGCTTTCGCCCAGGGCCGCGCATGTTTCAGCACGGCCTCGTGATAGATCCGGCCGCACAACGTGAAGGCGAAGGCCTGGTCCTGGATTCCGGTCTGGCCGTCGGCATGGCGCAGCTTGTAGGGATCGGCGGGCGCCATCATGTCGAAGATGCTGGCGCCGCGCTGCCTCGCGGCGGCGAAGACATGATGGATCAAGAGCCCGCCGACGCCTTCGTGCTCGCAATCCGGGTCGCTGGCGATCACATGGCCGAAACTCTTGCCCTTGCAGTCGAAGGACAGGTCGATGCCGATCGGCCGTCCGGCGCGCTTGAGAGTCGAGATGCGCAGCGACGAGGCCGGATCGACGGCGCAGTCGGCGAAGAAGGTGGAAAACCGCGGATCGGACAGCGTCGGCGACAGGACCGCATGGCGCTTCAACTGATCCAGCTTGAAGGCAATCGCCTGGCGTGCCATCGCCGCCGCCTCTTGCCCCGGCATCGCGGCGCCGAAGGCGAGTTCCCCGTGCTCGGCAAGACGCTTAAGCCGGCGGCGATAGGCCGAGCGGTCGCGCGGCGAATAGGCGCTGCCGGGCCCGTCGGCGCAGACCCTGACGGCGAGGTCGGCGAACGGCGCCCGCTGGCTTTCGACGATCGCCGGCTGATGTCTGCCTGACAGGCGGAAGAAGGTGGAATCCTCGCGCACCTTCTGCGCGAAGAACAGATCGGCCCCGGAACCCCCGACGGCTGTCCATCCGGCGCCAGCCAGCCCATCGGCGTCGCTTTCGGGATCGAGCAGAATGTCGCCGAACTGCGCCACCGGGCTGCCCATGAATTGCAGGATGGTGAGCCCGGCCCGCCGCCGCTTGACCAGCGGCCACACCATGATCAGCCGGCCGTCCTGCCTGCCGGCGATGATGTGGAGCGTCATCGAGCGGTCGAGGTAATGCCGCACCCAATGGCTGAGGAAGGAATGGCTCTGGAACAGTTGCTGCGGCAGCGCCGCGCGATCGAAGAGGGCATCCCATTCGGGACGCAGCGCCTCGAAGGCTTCGCGTGTCGCTACGATCTCGATGCCATGCGCAAAGCTCATGGCGCGCCCGGTTGGGCGCGCATCGCCACTCGCTGCTGCTCCAGCCGCCAGTATGCCAAGCGTATTCACCCGCCGCCGCGCATAAAAGCGATGAGACGCTTCGGCCCGGCGATCGGGAAGCGCAGCAGATACGGGACGAGCAGCAGCTTGTGCCTTGCGGCGAAAGGCGCGTCCTGTTCGACCAGGTGGCGGATGGCGAGCACCGGCAGCGGCGCGCGCAACGGCCGGAATGTTGGGTTCCACAGGCCTGGCGCATCGTTCGTCGCATGCATGAAGCCGATCATGCGGAAGCGGGCGAGCGAATAGAATTTGTGCCGGCGCTGCACGCGTTGCAGCATGTCGATGCCTTCCGGCGATCCGCAATTGGGAAAGCCGACGATCACGGTGCGGAAATGGCGCATGGATGGCTTGCAGGGAATGGCTTCGAGATCGGCGAACCCCTTGCGGATGATGGTGAAGGCCTCTTCCTCGCCGTCAGGGCCTGCTTCGCAGATGGCCAGGCGCACGAGGTCGAGTTTCGCGGCCTGCTTGGTGAAGGGGCAGACGGCGCCGGTGCGTCCAAGATCGGCATGGCCGCGCATCAGGTAGGATTCGACCCAGCCGCGCAACATCGCCAGCGCGCCGTCGCCGGGCTCGCGGAGGCGCGCTTCGTCCATGGTCAACAAAGGCGTGCCGACAGATGGTCTTTCAACCTTGTCCAGCATGGCGTCCACTCTTTCTCCGAAGGTGCACCGAACGCTAGCGCTTGTCGCTTGCCGAATGATTGAACTGCCGGATGCCGGCCGCGCCTTGCGTATTTATGGTTTCCGGTTGGTTTAACGGCAAGAGCCGAGGCCGTGATCAACGCCATACGGCAAGTAACACCGGCGCGCCGCCTGTTTTCGTGCGGGCAGAACGGCGAGGGGATGGAGCCTCGGCAGGTCCAGTGCCGGCCATCGATCGGGCCTCGCCGTAAAATGTCCTTGCTTTTCGTTGACTTGCGCATAGCGAAGCCGCACTGACTTTGCCGCCCGACAATACGATGATTTGTTCCGCATGACACTGCCGACCGACCCCGCCGAAAACCTTGCGACGCTGATCCGCTGCCCGTCCGTGACGCCGGCCGAGGGTGGAGCACTGTCGGCGCTGGCCGAAATGCTCGCGCCGTTGGGTTTTTCGACCGACCGGCCGACCTTCTCGGAAGACGGTACGCCGGATGTCGAGAACCTCTATGCAAGGCGGTCGGGCAACGGGCCGCATCTGATGTTCGCGGGCCATACCGACGTGGTGCCGGTCGGCGATGAAGCGGCCTGGACGCTGCCGCCCTTCGGCGCGGAAGTGCGCGGTGGCGAGATGTATGGACGCGGCGCGGTCGACATGAAGGGCGGCATCGCCTGTTTCGTCGCGGCCGTGGCGCGCGAGATTGCCGAAGGCCGCGCACCGCGCGGTTCGGTTTCGCTGCTGATCACCGGCGACGAAGAAGGGCCGTCGATCAACGGCACGACAAAACTGCTCGACTGGGCGGCGGGGCGTGGCGAGACCTGGGACGCGGCGATCGTCGGCGAGCCGACCAATCCGGATGCGCTGGGCGACATGATCAAGATAGGCCGGCGCGGCTCGATTTCCGGCGTCATTACCGTCAACGGCAGGCAGGGGCACGTCGCCTATCCACATCTGGCCGACAATCCGGTGCGCGGGCTGATGTCGCTGGTCGACGCCCTGCTGGTTCCGGTCTTCGACAAGGGCACGAAGGATTTCCAGCCGACCAATCTGGAGATCACCACCATCGATGTCGGCAACCCGGCGTCCAACGTCATTCCGGCAAAGGCGACGGCGGTCTTCAACATACGCTTCAACGATACGTGGACCGCTGAAACGGTGCAGGCCGAGATCCACAACCGCCTTGACAATGCCGCCGGGCGGAAAAAGTACCGGGCCGGCCGCAAGGAGCGTATCGATTTCGAGCTTGTCTGGCGCGACCGGCCGAGCCACGTCTTCCTCACACGCGACGACAAGCTCGTGGGCACGCTGTCGGCGTCGATTGGCGCGGTGACCGGCCGGACGCCGGCGCTGTCGACCTCCGGCGGCACCTCGGATGCACGCTTTATCAAGGATTTCTGCCCGGTGGTGGAGTTCGGCCTGGTCGGCAAGACCATGCACATGGTCGACGAGCGTGTGGCGTTGGCCGACCTGGAGACGTTGACGCGGATCTACCAGCGCTTCCTGCAAGACTGGTTCGGATGAAAAAATGCTTCCGGCCGAGGAAATTCAACGCAGCCTGACCGGAGCCTGGCGCCTGCTGCTGGGCAAGGCGGACGGGCTGCGCCTGCTCGATCTCAGCGTTGACGGGTTCTGGAATTCCTTTTTCTCCATCGTGGTCGCCCTGCCGGCGATGGCCCTTGGCTGGGTCTCCGTCGCCGATCAACTGGCAGGCGACATCGGCACGATCTCGCGTTTCGGCGTGGTCGTCAGGCTGGCGGTGGTCGATCTGGGAACCTGGCTCTTGCCGCTCATTGCATTTGCATTGGCCGCCAGGCCGGCCGGTCTCGGCGATCGTTTTGTCGCCTATGTCGTCGCCTCCAATTGGGGCTCGGTCGTGCTCGTCTGGCTCATGCTGCCGGTCGCGATCCTCAAGCTCATTGCGCCTTCAGCGAATGATGCGGCGATATTATTCTCCTTGTTGCTCTACACGGCCTCGCTGGTGCTCGGCTGGCGGCTGACCAATGCTGCCGTCGGCAAGGGGGCGGCAATCGGCACCGCCGTCTTCGCCGCCATGTTCGTCGCTTCGCTGGTCGTGCTTTTCACGCTTCAGGGAATGTTGGGGCTTTCGGTCCCGTATTCCACGCCAACCAGATAAAGCCCGTCCGGCGGCGCCACCTGGCCGCAAGCGGCGCGGTCGCGGGCGGCGAGCGCGGCGGCGAGGTCGTGGGCGCTCCAGCCGCCTTCGCCGACGCGCTTCAGCGAACCGACCATCGAACGGACCTGGTTGTGTAGGAACGAGCGCGCCTCTGCCCGCACCTCTATGATGTCGCCGTCGCGGCTGACCTCGAGCCGGTCCAGCGTTCGCACGGGGCTGTCCGCCTGGCATTGCGCGGAGCGGAAGGTGGTGAAGTCGTGCCGTCCGACCAGCCTTTGCGCGGCATCGTGCATTGCGCGCTCGTCGAGCGGTTTCGGCACCCACCAGGCACGGCCTTTTTCAAGCGCAGCCGGGGCGCGGCGATTGAGGATACGGTAGAGATAGCGCCGGCCGGTCGCGGAAAAGCGGGCGTCGAAGTCGAGTTCCACGACAGAGGCCGCGAGAATGACCACCGCGTCGCCGGCCATATGCAGATGCGCGTTGATCGCGTCACGCACCGTATCGGCCGGCCAGTCCCTGGTCAGGTCGGCATGGGCGACCTGGGCCGTGGCATGCACGCCGGCGTCGGTGCGCCCGGCGGCACGGAGGCTGACAGTGTCGCCGCAGAATTTCCGGATCGCCTGCTCGATCGCCGCCTGCACGGAGCGCGGCCCGTCCTGCCGCTGCCAGCCGGCATAAGGCGTCCCGTCATATTCGATGTCGAGCCGGTAGCGCGGCATGGCTCAGAGATCCGCGAAGGCCGCGGCATAGACCAGCCGGCCGGTCGTCGGCGCCTCTCCCCAAGCCAGCGCCTGCAGCGCATAGCATTGGTAGTCGCTGGAAAATCCCTCCGCCGGGCCACGCCGGTAGCCGAACCGACTGTAGTAGGCTGGGTCGCCGAGCACGACGGAAAGCTTTTCGCCGCCGGCCTGGAGTCGGCGGAGGGCCTCCTCGACCAGCGCCACGCCGATGCCGGTGCGCTGCGCGTCGGGATCGACGCCGAGCGGCGCCAGCGCCACAGCCGCGAAGGACGCGCCATCGCCTTCGACCATCAATCGCGAGAACAGGACATGACCGACAACGTCGCCATCCTTTTCCGCAACCAGTTCCAGGACAATATCGCCGTCCGCGGCGAGTCGGTCGACGAGATCGGCTTCGAGCGGCTGGCGGAAGGCGCGCTCGACGAGGACCTGGATGGCGCTTCGGTCGGCGGCTTGCGCCGTCCTGATGGCCACGCCGCTCATGACATTTTGTCTCCGGCCGTCAGTTTTGCCCCACGCAGGAATTCCTGCGCTTCGACGGCACGCCCGCCAGCGCGCTGGACTTCGACGAGACGCACCGCCTGGCTGCCGCAAGCGATGGTCAGCTGGTCGTCGAGGAGCGTTCCCGGCGCGCCCTCGCCATCGGAAACTTTCGAGCGCAGCAGCTTCAGCCGTTCCGTCTTTGCGCCGGCCGCGAATTCGCACCATGCGCCGGGGAAGGGCGACAGCCCGCGTATGCGGTTGTGCACGTCTTCCGCCGGCAGCGACCAGTCGATGCGCGTCTCGGCCTTGTCGATCTTTTTCGCATAGGTGACACCCGTCTCCGACTGCGGCGTCAGCACCAGCCAGCCGCGCTCCAGTTCGGCCATCGCCTCGACCATCATCACGGCGCCGCGTTCGCTCAGCCGGTCATGCAACTCGCCGGTGGTCATGTCGGGGCCGATCGGTATGCGCGTCGAGGCGGCCACCGGGCCGGTATCCAGCCCTTCCTCCATCTTCATCACCATCACGCCGGTCGCTTCGTCGCCGGCCATGATGGCGCGGTGGATCGGCGCGGCGCCCCGCCAGCGCGGCAGCAGCGAAGCATGACCGTTGAAGCAGCCCAGCCTCGGCGCCTCCAGGATGGCGCGCGGCAACAGCAAACCATAAGCGACGACCACGGCGACGTCGGCGCGGAGCGACGCAAAGGCCTCCTGTTCGGCCAGCGTCTTCAGCGAGGCCGGGCAGCGGACCGCGATACCCAGGCGTTCCGCCTCGCGCTGCACCGCCGATGGCTTCAGCTCCAGCCCGCGCCGGCCGGCCGGCCGCGGCGGCTGGGTGTAGACGGCCAGGATTTCATGGCCGGCCTCGGCCAGCGCCTTCAGCGTCGGCACCGAAAAATCCGGCGTACCCATGAAGATGATGCGCAGAGTCATGCGGTTCCCGCGTTGCCGGCTGCCTCGGAAGACCGATCGCCAGATGCTTCCTGCGCCCCGGTCGCGGCAACGATCCGTCAGGCCAGTGCTTCAAACGGGTTTACGAGCTTGAGGTCAAGCCCGTCGAAGTCGCGGATGGCGCGGGTGGCGAGCGTCGCGCCATGGCACCTGCCTTGCCGCTCGTGCCGATCAGCCATGCGTTGCCAGCATTGTTCGCCGTATCGCCAGGTCCTATATGGGTCGGGCGCAGGGACGGCCCTGCATTTCCAGAAGAATTCGGTCGGGACGGCCCGCCATAAGGAGTTTTCCCATGGCATGGATTCTGCTGTTCTTCGCCGGCCTGTTCGAGATCGGCTGGGCCATCGGCCTCAAATATACCGACGGATTTACACGCCTCACGCCGTCGTTGCTGACGGTGGCGAGCATGATCGTCAGCCTCGGACTGCTCGGCCTTGCGCTGAAGACGCTGCCGGTCGGCACCGCCTATGCGGTGTGGACAGGCATCGGCACGGTCGGCACCGCGATGCTCGGCATCTGGCTGCTGGGTGAGCCCGCGACCGCCATGCGGCTTGCCTGCATAGGCTTGATTGTCGCCGGCATCGTCGGGCTGAAGCTGGTAGCCTAGTTTTCGGCAGCGGGCAGGGTTGGAAAGTCCGCTATGCACGGCCGAAATCGTGACGAGGCCACCTGCCACATAACGTTGTCGGCGCCTATCACCGGATAAGCCAAAAGAACCGGGGCGCGATTGCGCCCCGGCCCTTGAAATTTCCGGGAGCCTCGAAAGGCTTAGCTGGTGCGGCCGCCGCGCTTCCGCTGCTTGCGCGCTGCGTAGCGTGCGTCACGCTTTGCCTTGCGCTCCGCCTCTTCGGCGAGTTCAAGCGCGACGCGCTCGATTTCCTGCTGTTCGCGGATCTTGGCTTCTGCGGCGAGCCGCTCTTCCTCGATCCTGCGCTGCTCTGCCTCCGCGGCCTCGCGGCGAGCCCGTTCGGCAGCCTCGAGCGCCTCGCGCTCCTTGCGCAATTTTTCCTTCTCGATCGCCCGCTTCTCGCGGGCGTCAAGGATAGCCTGCCGCTCCGCCTTGCGCGCAAGCACCTGCGGATCGTTTTCCGCCGGCCGCGCTTTGAACCGTTCGAGCAATGCTCTTTTCGCCTCGTTCGCCGCGCCGCGGCGTTCGAAGATGTCTTTTTCCCTGTAGAGTGCCAAGTGTCGCCTTCGATATGATCAGTCGATACGCGCCGCTTACATACGCACGATTGTGGCGAGATCAAGCGCCAATCGCGTATGCCACCCATGAAAATACGCACTGTTGCAGCCATGAAACGGCCCGCCCTGCCGTCGCGGTAGCGAGAAGGACTGTTCAGCAAGTCGCGACTGGTGGCTGGGCCGGTCGATGACTAAGTGAGGGCGAATCCTTTCTCAGCCGGAAGACGCTCCCATGGAACTCGGCCTCTACACCTTCGCCGACCTCGATCCCAATTCGGCGACGCGGAAAATCTCGCCGCACCAGCGCATGCGCAATCTGATCGAGGAGATCGAGCTTGCCGACCAGGTCGGGCTCGACGTATTCGGGCTGGGCGAGCATCACCGGCCCGACTACATCGCCTCCGCGCCGGCCGTCGCGCTGGCCGCCGCCGCCGAACGCACCAAACGCATAAGGCTGACAAGCGCCGTCAGCGTGCTGTCGTCCGACGATCCGGTTCGCGTCTTCCTGCAGTTCTCCACGCTCGACCTGATTTCCGGCGGACGCGCCGAGATCATGGCTGGCCGCGGCTCCTTCATCGAATCCTTCCCGCTGTTCGGCTATGACCTCGGCGACTACGACGAGCTGTTCACCGAAAAGCTCGACCTGCTGCTGAAGCTGCGTGACAGCGAGCAGGTCACCTGGTCGGGCCGGCTGCGCGGGCCGATCAATGACCGCGGCGTCTACCCGCGCCCATACCAGGAGAAGCTGCCGATCTGGATTGCGGTCGGCGGGACGCCCAATTCGGTCGCCCGCGCCGGCGTGCTCGGCCTGCCGCTGGCGCTGGCCATCATCGGCGGCGAGCCTGCCCGCTTCGCGCCGCTGTTCAGCCTCTACCGCCGCGCCGCGACGCAGGCCGGACACGATCCTAAGACACTGGCCACCAGCATCAACGTCCATGGCTTCGTCGGCGAAACGACGCAACAGGCCGCCGACGATTTCTACGGCCCGCAAGCCGAGGTGATGAACCGCATCGGCCGCGAGCGCGGTTGGGGGCCGACCAATCGTGCGCAATTCGACGCCTCGCGCGGGCCGGACGGCGCGCTGTTCGTCGGCGATCCGGAGGCCGTCGCGGAGAAGATCGTCGCCATGCACAGGATCTTCGGCAACGACCGGTTCCTTCTGCAGATGGCGATCGGATTGATGCCGCACGACAAGCTCATGAAGGCCATCGAACTGTACGGCACAAAAGTCGCCCCGCTCGTGCGCCGCGAGACAGCCGCAACCCCGGCGCTGGCAGGCGCCGCCGGCTAAGCACCGGGAACCTGAAACGCTCCTGCCGCGTTTTGCGGGGCACAGCGCGCATCTCGTTTGCGCGCGTGCCTTTGGGGGCTCGGATGTCAGAACAGATCTCTTCCGGCAACGATGTGCCGGACATGGCGCGTGCGGCCTCGGATGCACGGCTGATGCGCTCGCTTTTGATCGGCATCTTCCTGTTCGCGCTGGTCTATGCGCTGTATTTCGCCCGCGATTTCTTCATGCCGGTCACCCTCGCCTTCATGCTGGCGCTGATGCTGACGCCGATCGTCCGCCTGCTGCGCCGCCACGGTGTGCCGGAATTCGTCTCCGCCACCATGCTGGTGTTCCTGACGGTCGCTGCCGTGGCGGCAATCGGCTATTTCATGAGCGGCCCGGTGATTGCGCTCGCCAATGACTGGCCGGCGATCGGCCGAAAACTCAGCGAAAGGCTGACCGAGCTCAGGCACCCATTCGAGCGGCTGCTGGAAATCCTGAACCAGGTCGACCGCGCGGCGGAGACGACGCAGGAGCCCGGCCTGCAAAAGGTAGTGGTGGCGCAGCCCGGCATCGTCTCGCAGGCGGCCGGCAATCTCTTGTCGGGCACCACGACGATCGCCATCACCTTCGTGCTGTCGCTGTTCCTGTTGGCCTCCGGCACGCTGTTCTACGAGAAGATCGTTCAGTCCTTCACGCGCATGAGCGAGAAGAAGCGGGCGCTGCGCGTCGTCTACGACGTCGAGCGCGAGATTTCCCGTTACCTGCTCACCGTCACGCTGATCAATGCCGGGCTCGGGCTGGCGGTCGGGCTCGGCCTGTGGGCGATCGGCATGCCGACGCCGCTGGTCTGGGGTGTGGCGGCGATGCTGCTCAATTTCCTTCCCTATATCGGCGCGGCCACCACCATCCTGCTGGTCGCGGCGATCTCGATCATCACCTTCGACAGCCTGTCTTATGCGCTGCTCGCGCCGGCCTTCGTCGTGCTGTGCAATGTCATTGAAGGGCAGGTGGTCACGCCGCTTGTGGTCGGCCGCAGGCTGGAGATCAACGCGGTGGCGATCTTCATCGCAGTGGCGTTCTGGTCCTGGCTTTGGGGTTTCGTCGGCGCGCTGATCGCGGTTCCGATCCTCGTGGTGATCAAGGTCTTCTGCGACCATTTCGACAGCCTGCGCCATGTCGGCAATTTTCTGGCCGCGCAGCAGACGATCGAGGCGGCGGAGGACGAAGCGGCGGCGCCGGTCGTGGCCGACAGGTAAAGCGGGACAGCCTTTGCGCGAGCTCGCGCGCATGCCTATATCCGGAGCCCAAGACCGGATTCCCGTCATGACCAAGCTTTCCGTCCTCGACCTGTCGCCCGTGCCGGAAGGTAGTGGCGTTTCGCAATCGCTCGCCAACACGCTGGACCTTGCCCGCCACGCCGAGGCGCTGGGCTACGAGCGCTATTGGCTGGCCGAGCATCACAACATGCCGGGCATCGCCAGCGCGGCCACGGCGGTGGTCATCGGCCATGTCGCGGCGGGGACGAAAACGATCCGCGTCGGCGCCGGCGGCATCATGCTGCCAAACCATTCGCCGCTGGTCATCGCCGAGCAGTTCGGCACGTTGTCGGCGCTGTTTCCGGGCCGCATCGATCTGGGCCTCGGCCGAGCCCCTGGGACCGACATGGCGACGGCCCGCGCGCTGCGTCGCAATCTGGAAGCCGGAGTCGATGGCTTTCCAAACGACGTGGTCGAACTGATGAGCTATTTCCGGCCGGCGCAGCCGACGCAGCATGTGCGTGCCGTGCCGGGAGAAGGCGAGGACGTGAAGGTGTGGATCCTGGGCTCCAGCACCTACGGCGCGCAGCTCGCCGCCATCCTCGGCCTGCCCTACGCCTTCGCCTCGCATTTCGCGCCGGCCGAGATGGAGAGCGCGATCAACATATACCGGACGCAGTTCCAGCCGTCGGAACATCTGGCAAGCCCGCGCCTCATGCTTGGCCTCAACGTCGTCGCCGCCGAGACGGATGCCGAGGCAAAACTTCTGTTCTCCTCACTGCAGCAGGCTTTCGTGAACCTGCGCTCCGGCAGGCCGGGCAAGCTGCCGCCGCCGGTCGAGGGTTACTTCGAGACGCTCGATGCGATGGCGAAGACCATGCTCACTCAGGCGCTGTCCTGCGCCATTGTCGGCGGGCCGGAGACCGTGCGCCGGGGCCTCGAGGCCTTCATCCGCCGCACCGGCGCGGACGAGCTGATGGTGACGGCGCAGATATTCGACCACGCTGCGCGAAAACGCTCGTTCGAGATTCTTGCCGGCGTGCACGGGGAGATGGCGAAAGCGGCTTGAGGTCGTGACGCCGAGGCGCTCATCCCTCCCACGGGACGCGCACCATGCCGCAGCGCTGGTAGAGGCGCATGCCTTCGGCATTGTCGAGTTCGACCTTGAGATCGATATGCGTCGCGCCACGCGCCCGGAAGATCGAGAAGACGTGAAGCAGCAGTGCTTCGCCCAGTCCGCGCCTTCGCATGTCGGCGCGCACCGCGAGGTCCTTCAGGAAAGCGCTCGTCCAGCAGAGAGCCACGCCCGCCAGCCCGTCTTTGGAATCGAAGGCCAGGAAGCAGAGGTCGCCATCGAATTCGGGATCGCCGGAAAACCGCGCCCACCAATCCTCGGCGGACGGAAAGATGTCCTCGTCGCCCTCATAGGCGCGGATCAGCAGCGCGTGCACGGCTTTTGCGTCGGCGGGTGTTTTGAGCGTGCGGACGTCGATGCCCGCGGGCCAGCGCGGCGCCGGCTGGTCGCCGTCCAGCAGTTTGCGCATGCGCCAGGCGCGCCGGTCGATCAACGCAATGCCTCGACCAGGTCCGTATCGGGAAAGCAGGTAATAGCCCGGCCGCTCTTGGCCTGCCAGTCGCCAATCGAACGCCGCGTCTTGAAGCCGGGCAGGCCGTCGGCGCCGCCAACGTCATAGCCCTTGGCTTCCAGCGCCTTCTGCAAGTCCGCAATGTCCGAGCGGTAGAGGCCCCCGACCTTGCCCCACCGGCCGGCGAAGGTACGGTCTCCACCGGCGATGCGGTCGGCGCCATGGCCAATGAACAGCGCGTAGAGGTCACTCTCGTTGTATTCCTTGAGCACATAGAAATTCGGCGTGACGATGAAGGCCGGACCGCCGCGGCCTGCCGGCATCACAAGAAAACCCTCGGCACGAAGCTCGGAGGCCGGAAACGGTCTTCCGCCGGCGCGCGCAATCCCCATGCTCACCCAGTCGCTGATCTTCTTGCCTTGATCCGGCCCTTCCAGCGCGCAGGAAACGCGCTCCGGTACGGTTACCTCGAAACCCCAGTCGCGGCCCCTCGCCCAGCCATAGTGGACGAGGTAATTGGCGATCGACGCCAGCGTGTCCGGCACCGAGTTCCAGATGTCGGCCCTTCCGTCGCCGTCGAAATCGACCGCATGGTCGACGAAGGAGGTCGGCAAAAACTGCGGCTGGCCGAGCGCGCCGGCCCAGGAGGATTTCATGGCGCCGCGCGAGGCCAGCCCGCGCTGGACGATGACCAGCGCGGCCAGCACCTCCTTGCGGAACATCTCCTTTCGCGTCGCCATGAAGGCTTTCGTACCGAGCACCTCGAACGCGTCGTAGGGCATCTTCGCCGCGCCGAAGCCGGATTCGCGGCCCCAGATGGCAAGCACCACCTCGCCCGGCACGCCGTAACGCTTCTCCACGGCGGCAAGCGTCTTGGCATGTTTGCCGGCCCGCGCGCGTCCGCCGGACGTCACCGCGCCGATGGTCTTTTCGGCGAAATAATTTCCTGGCGAGCCGAATTCTGCCTGATGCTGCTTCTTCGGCGTTTTCGCCTTCTCGCCGGGCATGACGAGGTCGGGGAGTTTCAGGTTGGGTCTTATGCCTTTGAAGGCTGCGTCGAAGGTCTGTTTTGACACGCCCTGCGCCTTGGCGTCGGGCCACAGGTCGTTTTCCAGCCAGGTGCGGAACTGGTCGTCGATTTTCGCGGCGGAGGCGAGAGAAGTTATCGAAAGACTGGCGGCAGCGAGGGTCCACACCATCGCGATTGCTGTAAAGATCGACGCCCTATAGGTCATCCGAGCCGCCTACAGCCCATTCGTGTCAAAACACAGTCCGCGATTTGAGGGCCGCCGCAAGTGTGCCCTCGTCGAGATAATCGAGCTCGCCTCCGACCGGCACGCCATGCGCGAGCCGCGTGACCTTAACGCCGAAGCCGGAAAGCTGGTCGGTGAGATAATGCGCCGTGGTCTGGCCCTCGACGGTCGCGTTGACGGCGAGGATGATCTCCGTCACCCCGCCGGTCGCCACGCGCGAAACCAGCCCCTTGATGTTGAGCTGGTCCGGGCCGATGCCGTCCAGCGGCGACAGCGTGCCGCCAAGCACGTGATATTGCGCATTGAGCGCCGCCGCCCGTTCCAGCGCCCAGAGGTCGGAGACATCCTCGACCACGACGATGGTCGTGCTGTCGCGGCGCGGGTCGGAGCAGATCATGCAGGGGTCGACGGTGTCGACATTGCCGCAGGTCGAGCAGATGCGCACCTTCTCCGCCGCCTCGCTCATCGCGCCGGCCAGCGGCGCGAGCAACTGTTCCTTCTTCTTGATCATGTGCAGCGCGGCGCGGCGGGCCGAGCGCGGCCCCAGCCCCGGCACTTTTGCCAGAAGCTGGATCAGGCGTTCGATCTCGGGACCGGCGATTCGCTTGGACATGGAGCACCCATATAACAACTACCGCTTCATGCGAATGCAGGTCGCATACCACCGGCCTCACCAGGTTCCGGATTGGCGCGATACACCTTTGGGGCGTGGAGCCGACCTATTGGAGGTCAATGCGCATCACCGCCGCGCGAAATCATCCGGACACACGCCGGGCGGTAGAAATCAAAATCCCCTCCGCGTTTCCGCGGAGGGGACAAGGGATAGGTGAAAGAGAAGACGGCCGTCCGGCCGACGGTCAGGATACCTGCTCGACCTGCTGGACTTCCGGCACGAAGTGGCGGAGCAGGTTCTGGATTCCGTGCTTCAGCGTCGCCGTCGAGGACGGACAGCCCGAGCAGGCGCCCTTCATGTTCAGGAAGACGGTGCCGTTCTCGAAACCGCGAAAAGTGATGTCGCCGCCGTCCTGGGCCACAGCCGGGCGCACGCGCGTCTCCAGCAGTTCCTTGATGGTGATGACGATCTCCTCGTCTGCCTTGTCATAAAACTCGTCGCCGGTCTCGGCGGCGTCGCCGAGCGCCTGGGCGGCGCGGGTCATCACCGGCTGCCCGGACATGAATTGTTCCATGATGGCGCCGAGGATCGCCGGTTTCAGATGCTGCCAGTCGGGGCCGTCGGCCTTGGTGACGGTGACGAAATCGTAGCCGAAGAACACACCGGTGACGCCATTGATGTCGAACAGGCGGCCCGCCAGCGGCGAGGCTTCACGCGCAGCGGCGGCGTCGCGGAAATCGGCGGTGCCTTCCGCCAGGACCTCGCGGCCGGGCAGGAATTTCAGCGTGGCGGGATTGGGGGTCGCCTCGGTCTGGATGAACATCGCCGCATCTCCGTGCGTCATTCTTTGGAATAGTTCTAAATAGGCTTATTCATCGGCGGGTACAAGCCGCATTTGCCCTGGTCCTCAAATGGAAATCGCGCCGGGATCGATCAAGTGAGGCTGGCTATTTCCTCATCCGAAAGATTCTGCGGCACCACGGTGACCGGAATGGGAAACGCCGCGTTCTTGCCGGCGATCGAGGCGACGAGCGGTCCGGGACCCTCCTTGGAAGCGCCGGCGGCGAGAACCAGTATGGCGATGTCCTGGTCGTCCTCGATCAATTGGTGGATCTGTTCGGTCGGCTTGCCCTCGCGCACCACCAGTTCCGGCTCTATGCCGAGTCTGGTGCGGACCTTTGTGGCATGCATATCGAGCGCGGCGTTGGCGGTGGCCTGTGCTTCCTCGCGCATGATCTTTTCGACCCCCAGCCAGTGCTGGAAATCGCCGGGCTCGATGACGTAGAGCAGCACGACGACCCCGCCCGTCGATTTGGCGCGCATCGAGGCATAGGCGACGGCACGCTCGCACTCCGGCGTCTCGTCGACGACGGCGAGGAATTTTCGGCGATGGCCGGCTTCCCGGCTGAGACGTTTCGAGACCATACGCTACCCCCTCACGAGGCTCCGGCCGAACGGCCGCAATCTGCCACCGCCGCAGCCTTGCGGCAAGCGGCGCCGGATGGGCCAAGGACCAATCCGCTCAGCCTTGCAAAAGCCCGATGATGTCACGCACCGTCTTCATTGTCGTCTCGGCAAGCTTGCCCGCCCGCTCACCGCCATCGCGCAGCACGCTGTCGACATAGGCGTGGTCGGCCGAGATGCGACGCATCTCGGAGGCGATAGGCGCCAGTTTTTCGACCGCCAGATCGGCAAGCGCCGGCTTGAAGACGGAGAACTGCTGGCCGCCGAATTCCCGCAGCACCGCATCCTTGCCGATCTCCGCCAGCCCCGCATAGATGCCGACGAGGTTTTCGGCCTCGGGCCGGCTGGCGAGACCGTCAACCTCGCTCGGCAGCGCTTCCGGGTCGGTCTTGGCCTTCCTGATCTTCTTGGAGATCGTGTCGGCATCGTCGGTCAGGTTGATGCGCGACAGGTCGGACGGGTCCGACTTCGACATCTTCTTGGAGCCGTCGCGCAGGCTCATGATGCGCGCGGCAGGCCCGCCGATGACAGGCTCGGTGATCGGGAAGAAGCCGTTCACCGTCTCCTCGCCAACCTGCATCTCGACCCCGACGCCGAGCTCGGCAATGCGGGAGGAGAAGTCGTTATTGAACTTCTGCGCGATGTCGCGGGTCAGTTCCAGGTGCTGCTTCTGGTCCTCGCCCACCGGTACATGGGTGGCGCGGTAGACGAGGATGTCGGCCGCCATCAAGCTCGGATAGGCGAGTAGGCCGAGCGAGGCGTTCTCGCGGTCCTTGCCGGCCTTGTCCTTGAACTGCGTCATGCGGTTCATCCAGCCGATGCGGGCGACGCAGTTGAAGATCCAGGCGAGCTCGGCGTGCTGCATGACGCGGCTCTGGTTGAAGACGATGTGTTTTTTCGGATCGATGCCCGACGCCAGGAACGCGGCCGTGATCTGGCGCGTCTGGTCCTGCAGGTCGGCATGGACGAGTTGGGCCGTCAGCGAATGCAGGTCGACGACGCAGTAGATGCAGTCCGACGTATCCTGCAGCGCGACGAACTTCTTGATGGCGCCGAGATAGTTGCCGAGATGCAGATTTCCGGTTGGCTGGACGCCCGAGAAGACGAGCGGCTTGAAGGCGGTCATTTAAAAAATCCTCGTGGCTTGTGGAGGGCCGTTTCGCGCGCGGCGAAAATCGAGACGGGCTTATGGCGGAACGATGGGCGAAGAGCAAGAGGCTGCCGGCTCGGTAATGAGCGGCCCGCGCGCCGCGTGATCACTCCACTGGCGGCTCGGCCCTGGTTCCGGATCGCTTCACGCTGCGCTTGATCATGCCGATATCCGCGCCGCCTATGGCGAAGACGGTGACGAAATAGAGCACCATCGCACCGGCGACCATCGCGCCGAGCACCACCGCCTGCTCGTAGAAGGGCGAGCCGGGACCGAGGCTGCCGGAAAGCCAGCGGGCGGCGAAATACAGCGCGCCTGCCATGACCGCCGAGGCGATGAGGAGCCGCGGGATGCGTTTCATCAGCCCGGCGTCGCGGCCCCAATGGCCGCGCCGCACCAGCACGCCGAGCAGCAGCGCGGCGTTGACCCAGCCGGCGATGGCCGACGCGGTGGCGATGCCAGCGCCGCCCATCGAAGGAAAAAGGGTAAGCGCTATGGCAATGTTCACGCCGACCGAAATGGCGGCAAAAATCATCGGCGTGCGCGTGTCCTCGCGGGCGAAATAGCCGGGGGTGAACGCCTTGATCAGCACGAAGGCCGGCAGGCCCATGCCGAAGATGGCGAGGATCGCCGAGACCACCGGCGTGCCGTTGGTGGCGGCGAAGGCGCCGCGCTCGTAGAGCAGCCGCACGATCGGCTCGGAAATCACCAGCAGCGCGGCGGCGGCCGGCAGCGTCAGGAACAGCGTGAATTCCACCGAACGGTTCTGCAGGTTGGACGCCTCCTGCAGATTGCCGGCCTTCAGCGCGCGGGCCAGTTCAGGCAGCAGCACGATCGCCACCGCGATACCGACAACGCCGAGCGGCAACTGGTAGACGCGGTCGGCATAGGCGAGCGAGGAGACGGCGCTTTCCTTGCCGGAGGCGATCGCCGTGCCGATCAACTGGTTGATCTGGGTGATGCCGCCGGTGATCGCCGCCGGGAAGGCCAGCACCAGCAGGCGCCTGACATTTGGCGTGAAATGCGGACGGCGGAAGCCGATCGACACGCCGGCATGGCGCACCGCCACCCAGACGATGGCAAGCTGCACCAGCCCGGCGGCGAGCACGCCCCAGGCCAGCGCGTAGCCGATGTCCAGGCCGCCCATGCCCTCATGCCAAGCATAGGCCAGAACGCCGATCAGGATGATGTTCAAAAACACCGGCGCCACGGCCGCCGCGAAATAGCGGCGCAGCGAATTCAGCATACCGGCCATCATCGCGGCCAGCGACATGCACATCAGATACGGAAACATGATGGTCGCCAGCGCCACTGTGAGGTCGTGCTTTTGCGGATTGCCGGAGAAGCCGGGCGCCACGACGGTCGACACCAGCAGCGGCATCGCCAGCTCCATCAGGATGGTCAGCGCCACCAGCGTGGTGAACAGCACGCCGAACACTTCCTCCGAAAAGCGTTTCGCACCATCGATGCCGCCGGCTTCGATCTCCTTGGCGAATAGCGGCACGAAAGCGGCATTGAACGCGCCCTCGGCGAACAGCCGGCGGAACGTGTTGGGGAACTGGAAAGCGGCATTGAAGGCGTCGGCGATCGGCCCGGTGCCGAGGGCCGCCGCCATCAGCATCTCGCGCGCAAAACCCAGCGCCCGGCTCATCAGCGTGCCGGACGCGACCGTGGCGAATTTCTTGACGAGGCTCATGTGCGGACCGACCTCCCCCATGAGGGGAGGGTCCGGCCGTAGGCCGGGGGTGGGGTCGGTGCGGCAGTGCGCGACTTACTTGAGGTGCCTTCTGAGGTTACCCCCTCTGTCGCCTTCGGCGACATCTCCCTCTCGAGGGGGGAGAGGGCGTCGTCGCTACCGCTCCTCATTCCGCCGCGGCCCGCTCGTCCGTCTTGGCGGCTTTGGCCGCCTTGCCCTCCAGCGTGGCCGCCAGAGCCGCGCGGATGGCCTGGAGCTTCATGGGGTTCTCGATCTTCGCACCGGTCAGGTCGCTGACATAAAACGTGTCGATCACTTTCTCGCCGAAGGTGGTGATGTGGGCCGACGCGATGTCGAGCGACAGGTCCGACAGCGTACCGGTGATCTCCGACAGCAGGCCCGGCCGGTCGAGACACGACACCTCGATGACGGAAAGCCGGTTCGACAGTGTATTGCGGATGTCGACGCGCGGCTCGATGCGGAACGCTTTTGATCCACGCTTCGGCTTGGCGCGCTTGGCGATGATCTCCGGCAGCCAGCTTTTTCCCGACAGCACGTCCTCGATCAGCCCGCCGACGCGCTCGGCGCGCCGCTGCTCGTCCTCGTCGCGGTCGAACTCGCGCGAAATCAGGATGGTGTCGAGCGCCCGTCCGTCGGATGTCGTGAAGATCTGCGCGTCGACGATGTTGGCGCCGGCCGCGGCACAGGCGCCGGCGATTACCGACAGCAGGCGCGGATGGTCCTGCGCCAGCACCGTGATCTCGGTCACCGCCTCGAAGCCGTGGGTCTTGACCATGGTCGAAAGCTTCTTGCCGGACTGGTCTGCGGCGCGGATGAATTCGGCATGCCGCACCTGATCGTCGACGGCGACGGCGAGGAGATAATTTTCGTAGTGCAGCTTGACCAGCTTGGTCCGCGCTCTCTCGCTCCAGCCAGAGAGCGCCTCGGCCAGCCGGTCGCGCGCCGCCTGGGCGCGCAGCGAGCGCGAGACTTCGGAGAAGCCGCCGGTGAGCAGCAACTCGGTCTCGTAGTAGAGGGTGCGCAGCAACTGCCCCTTCCAGCCGTTCCACACGCCGGGGCCGACGCCGCGTATGTCGCAGATGGTGAGGATGAGCAGCAGCTTCAGCCGCTCGACGGACTGCACCACGTCGGCGAAGTCGCTGATCGTCTTGCGGTCGTTGAGGTCGCGCGTCTGCGCGGTCATCGACATCAGCAGGTGGTTTTCGACCAGCCACGCGACCGTCTCGGTGTCTTCCGGCGACAGGCCCATATGCGGGCAGATGCGGCGCGCGATCTTGGCGCCTGCCTCGGAATGGTCGTCCGGCCGGCCCTTGGCGATGTCGTGGAGCAACACGGCGACGTAGAGCACTTCGCGCTGCGCGATCAGGCCGGGCATCAGCTTGTGTGACAGTGGATGCAATTTCTCGCCGTCTCCACGCTCGATCTCGGAAAGCACGCCGATGCAGCGCAGCAGGTGCTCGTCGACCGTGTAGTGATGATACATGGAGAACTGCATCATCGCGACGATGCGGCCGAATTCCGGGATCAGCTTGCCGAGCAGGCCGGCCTCGTTCATGCGGCGCAAATTGAGCTCGGGGTTGCGGTCCGAGGTCAATATGTCAAGGAAGATGCGGTTGGCCTCGGGGTCGCGGCGAAGCCCCTTTCCGACCAGGTCGAGCGAGCGGCGCAGCAGCTTCAGCGCGTCCGGGTGATACTCAAGCCCATGCCGGTCGGCGAACCAGAACAGCCGCAGCAGATTGACGGGGTCACGCGTAAAAACGTCCTGATCGGCGACGTTGATGCGGTGGTTGTCGACGATGAAGTCGCCGGTTCCAGCCAGCTTGCGCTTGCGCCGCGAGAAGGTGAAAAAAATGCGGTTGAAGCCCGGCACATGCTTGGCCTGTTCTTCCTCAAGCGCCGCGCAGAATATGCGGGTTAAATCGCCAACGTCCTTGGCGATCAAAAAATAGTGCTTCATGAAGCGCTCGACCGCCGACATGCCGGGATGGCTGGTGTAGCCCAGCCGTTCGGCGATATCGCGCTGGATGTCGAAATGTAGCCGTTCCTCGGCCTTGCCGGTGAGGAAATGCATGTGGCAGCGCACCGCCCACAAAAAATCCTCGCACTTCAGGAACTGGTTGTATTCGGCGCGGGTGAAGACCCCGGCCTTCACCAGTTCCTCGCCAGAACGCACACGGTAGAAGTACTTGGCGATCCAGAACAGCGTCTGCAGGTCGCGCAGCCCGCCCTTGCCGTCCTTGATGTTGGGCTCGACGAGATAGCGGCTTTCGCCGGCCTTGGCGTGGCGCTCGTCGCGCTCGCCGAGTTTCGCCTGCACATATTCGGGGCCGGTGTCCTTCACCACCTCGCGGTCGAAGCGCGAAAGCAACTCGTCGAACAGTGCCTGCTCGCCCCAGACAAAACGCGCCTCAAGGATGGCGGTGCGGATTGTGGTGTCGGAGCGCGACAGGCGCACGCAATCGTCGATGTTGCGGGTGGCGTGGCCGACCTTCAGGCCGAGATCCCACAGCATATAGAGCATGTATTCGACGATCTGCTCGCCCCAGGGAGTCTGCTTGTAGGGTAGCAGGAATAAGAGGTCGATGTCGGACCCCGGCGCCAGCGTGCCGCGGCCATAGCCGCCGACCGCGACGATCGCCATGCGTTCGGCCGATGACGGGTTTTTCGCACGGTAGACGTGGGTGGCGGCAAAATCGTAGAGGACGCGGATGACCTCGTCCATCAGGTGCGACAGCCGCTGCGCGCAGGCTGTGCCGCTGCCATCCTCCATCAGAAGACGCTCGGCGAGGCGTTTTCCGGCGGCGATGCGGTCCTTCAGCGCACCAAGCACCAGCGCGCGAACAGCAGCCGTCGAGCCGTCGCCCGAACTGGGCGCGGTCAGGGCGGTGAGGTCGTGGCGAAGCTGGGTGGCGTCGACCAGCTCTTCCAGCTTCAGGGGCACTTTCGTCATCGGGCAGCGTAGTTTCTCACGGCGGTCGCGGCGGTCTATAAACTGTTTTGCGACAGGTGGGTATCGCCCGAAAGCATTGCGAGAGGCTGAAGAAAGCGGGCGAATGTGACGCTTCTCAGCAGCGTATGACCAGTCGGAAGATGGAAAGGCGGCCGCGGTCCGCCTGTTCTTGTCTTCCAGCAAACCAACTCTCCATCTATCATGATTTCCGGGAGCCTATTCGATCCTGCTCAGCTCGTTGCGCAGGTCTGCTTCCAAGACTTCAAGGGCAGGCACGATACCGCCGACACCTGGCACGGGGAACACCGTAACGAGCTTGCCGTCGTCCCGCAGTCGCGGAATGAGTTCGTCGAAGAGATCGTCGAGATCAATTTCGCCCGCTTCGAAATGCGACCATTCATCGGTCGCACAAAGCTCCGCGTAGACTTTCTCAGGCCAGATCGGGAAAACGATCGTGCCGTCGTCATCGGTCTGGTGAAGTGCCCATCCGTCGGACCAAAGCCCCCAGACCAAACGTCTGTCTGCCGCTACCTTGATGAAATGAGAATATCTCTCCGGTGCCGGCAGTGACATCACAGCCCGAATTTTCTTCTGGTTCATCGCTCCGCCTCACAACTGGCTACGCCTCGTTTGCCGCGCATCCAACCGTCCGTGCTCATCTCTAGCAAGAGTCGGGAGCCTTGGTGAAATCATTGCGACCCTTGCATTCTCACCCCAAATCCCCGATATGAGCCTCGGGAGGTTGGTGGTGGACGCGCCACTCGCCAACCGGGTCAGGTCCGGAAGGAAGCAGCCCTAACGAGCCCGGAACGGGTCATTGTTCCAGCCTCCCACCCTCCTTTAAGCTTCGACTTCTGCCGTCACGGCGTTGACGGAGCGATGCCGCGCGGGCGAAACTCGCGCTGAGCGAAACGGCTGCGCAGGCGGCCAGCGGAGACCGACCTTCGGATGAGCGACGCCGGACTTGAGCAGACGGGAAAAGCCGGCGCCTATCGGGTGCTGGCGCGAAAGTACCGTCCCGCCGACTTTTCCGCCTTGATCGGCCAGGAGCCGATGGTGCGCACGCTCACAAACGCGTTTTCGTCCGGCCGCATCGCCCAGGCCTGGATGCTGACCGGCGTGCGCGGCGTCGGCAAGACCACCACCGCCCGCATCCTCGCCCGCGCCCTGAACTACAAGACGGACACGGTCGACCAGCCCTCCGTCGACCTCGCCATCCCCGGCCAGCACTGCCAGGCGATCATGGAAGGCCGCCATGTCGACGTGGTCGAGATGGACGCCGCCTCCCACACCGGCATCGACGATATCCGCGAGATCATCGAGCAGGTGCGCTACGCGCCGCAATCGGCCCGCTACAAGGTCTACATCATCGACGAGGTGCACATGCTCTCCACGCAGGCCTTCAACGGCCTGCTGAAGACGCTGGAGGAGCCGCCGCCCCACGTCAAATTCATCTTCGCCACCACCGAGATTCGCAAAGTGCCGATCACGGTGCTGTCGCGCTGCCAGCGTTTTGACCTGCGCCGCGTCGGGGCCGAGATGCTGGTTGCGCATCTCGGAAAAATCGCCGGGCTGGAGGCGATCGAGGTCGAGGATGCCGCACTCGCCATGATTGCCCGCGCCGCTGAAGGCTCGGTGCGCGATTCGCTGTCGATCTTCGACCAGGCGATCGCCCACAGCGCCGGCGCGGTGACTGCAGAGACCGTGCGCGGCATGCTGGGCCTTGCCGACCGCGCGCGTGTCATCGACCTGTTCGAGCATGTCATGAAAGGCGACATGCCCTTGGCGCTGGCCGAGTTCCGCGCGCAATACGACACCGGCGCCGATCCGGCGACGGTGCTGACCGACCTCGCCGAATTTACGCATTTCGTGACGCGGCTGCGCTTCGTGCCGAGTGCCGCCAGCGACGCCTCGCTGACCGAGGACGAGCGCAAGCGCGGCGCTGCCTTCGCCGAAGCGCTGTCGGTCAAGGTCCTGTCGCGCGCCTGGCAGATGCTGTTGAAGGGCATTCCCGAGGTGCAGTCGTCGAACCGCCCGGTGGCGGCGGCAGAGATGGTGTTGATCCGGCTGGCGCATGCCGCCGACCTGCCGACGCTGGACGAGGCGATGAAATTTTTGGACGGAGCCACGCCGGCTCCCGGCAATGGCGGGTTGCCTCGACCGCCGATGCCAAGTGGTTCCAGCGCTTCGGCGATGGCGCGCGCCGTACCGGCCGCCATGTCCAGCGCCCCGGCGGCCCTGGCACGCATGCCGCAGAGCGCCAATGGCGGGCCGGTGGCGCGGCTGGTCGAGCGCGAGCCGGAAGCTGAACAGCCTCAGCCGATGCCCATCGCCGAGGTCAAGGCAGAACCGGACGCCGTGCCGGTGCGCTCGCTGGCCGACATCGCGGCCCTCGCCGACGCCAATCGCGACATGGCCTTCAAGGTGCTGGTTCGTCGTTGCGTCCGCCCCGTCCGCATCGAGCCGGGGCATCTGCAGATCACGTTGACGCCGGACGCGCCGAAAACTTTACCCACCGACCTCAGCAACAAGCTCAAGACCTGGACCAGTCGCAACTGGCTGGTGTCGCTGTCGCGCGAGGAAGGCGGCAGGACGCTGGCCGAGGAAGAGGCGGCGCGGCGCGAAACGGCTTTCCTCGACGCCAGCCAGGAGCCGGCGGTCGCAGCCATCCTGGCGCGTTTCCCCGGCGCCAAGGTCATCGACGTGCGCATTCCCAACGCCCAGGATCTGCCGGACGCCGGGAGCGACGCAGACATTTCCCCCGACCCGACGGTCGAAGACGACGAGAACTGAAAGGATTTTCCATCATGAAGGATCTGCTCGGCCTGATGGGCAAGGCGAAGGAGATGCAGGCCAAATTCCAGGCCATGCAGGAAGAGATCGCCGAGATGGAGGCCACCGGCCAGGCCGGCGGGGGGCTGGTCGCGGTGACGCTGACCGGCAAGTTCGAGATGAAATCGCTGAAGATCGATCCTTCGCTGTTCAAGGAGGACGATGTCGAGATTTTGGAGGATCTCATCCTCGCCGCCCACAATGACGCCAAGGCAAAAGTCGAGGCGGCGATGAAGGACAAGACCGCCGCGCTCACCGCCGGCCTGCCGCTGCCTCCGGGCTTCAAGCTGCCGTTCTGATCGCCAGAATCACCCACCGGTCTGGGCTGATTCGTGCAGAAATCCAGCAGGCGCCGGCCATCATGACGTGATGATCTGGCTTTCCGGCATTTGTGGTTAATTTTATTTAAATTGCTGAATTGAAAGGAGAAAACTGGCTGCCGATTCGGCTGAACGACCCCGCGTCACGCTGCCGATCACGAATTGGAAACGTAAAAGTCATCATTTCGCCCGAAAATTGCACAGTGTTGCCATTCGTACACACAGCCGCCGGAGCGACGATGAGGGCATGTCAGTGAGCGCGCGCAAGCGCGTGTCGGTCGTTTTGGTGGCCGTAATCCTCCCCCTGCTGATCTCGGCTTGCAGCCAGACGGGCGATCTGGCGGGCAGCGTCAGGTCGATGGTGATGCCGGCCGGGTATCACGGCTACTCCGCCCGCGAGAAGGAGTGCCTGATGCGGGCGATGTTCTTCGAGAGCAATCGCTCCAGCCGAGACGGCCTGGTTGCAGTCGGCACCGTGGTGATGAATCGCGTGCGCTCCGGCAAATACGGCGACACGATCTGCGAGGTGGTCGGCCAGCCGCGCCAGTTCGCGCCGGGCGTGATGACCCGCAAGATGAACTCGAAAGCCTTGCCCGATGTCGAGGCCGCCGCCGACGCTGTGCTGAAGGGCGAGCGGCATCCAAAAGTGAAGAACGCCATGTTCTTCCACACGGCCGGCCTGAAATTCCCATACAAGAACATGCACTACACGGTGGTGGCCGGCGGCAACGCCTTCTACGAGAAGCGCGGCCGCAAGGGCGAGCCGGTGGTGCTGCCGCCGGAACGGGCCCAGCCGGTGGTGATGGTGGCGCAGGCCAACATCAAGCCGGTGACCGCGGCGCGGGCGCGCCCAGCCGCCAGCGGGCGTTCCACGGCCATGATGAGTTCGCGCGGCGACGACGCGCAGGTGGCGATGGCCCGCGTGGCGCCGAAGCCCGCGACCATCCCCGCTCCGGCCGCCGACCAGCCGGTCGCCGTGGCAATGCAGCCAGCGGACGCTCCTACGCCGCCCGCCGCCGCGCAACAGGCGGAACCCGTGGCCGTCGCCATGGCGATCGACGGGCCTTCCCCGTCGGCGAAAGCAAACGCCGCCGCGCCGTTCCCCGATGCGCCGGCGCCGGCCGATCCGGTTCTGCCGGCGGTGACGGACGCCGTGCCGACATCCGAACGGAAAGTGGCCGAGGCGGCGCGCGCCGATGGCTGGACCACCGGCGCTCCGGCGCTTGCCGCATCCGCGCCAGAACCGGCTACCGTGACGGCCGCGTCCTTCGAGGTCGATGCCGACGACGCCGACGCCATCGGCGCCATGATCTCCGGCCAGGACCGGCCGGCGATGGGCTTCAACTGAACCGACGGAATTGCATCTGCATTGGAGGTGTGACGTCACGCCCGCCAGAATCAAAAAACCGGACTTTGCGGCCCGGTTTTCTGCTTGCGACGTCCTTGTTGCCGAGACGGTTCGCGTAAGAATTCCTATTCGACGATGACCTTGGCGCCGACATCGGCGCGGCTGTAGAGGTCGATGACGTCCTGGTTGAGCATGCGCACGCAGCCGGACGACATCGCCTTGCCGATCGACCACCATTCCGGCGTTCCGTGCAGCCGGTATCCGGTGTCGCCCTTGTTGTAGAGGTAGAGGGCGCGCGCGCCGAGCGCGTTGCGCGGTCCGCCGGGCATGCCGCCGCGCCATTTGGCCAGTTCGGGCTGCCGCCGGATCATCGCCGAGGGCGGCGTCCACACCGGCCATTCGCGCTTCAGCCCGACGCGCGCCGTGCCCTTCCATTCAAAACCTTCGCGGCCGACGCCGATGCCGTAGCGCACGGCGCGTCCGTCCGGCAGAACGAAATACAGGTGTTTTGAACCCGTATCGACGATGATCGTGCCTGGCGCCTCGTCCGTCTGGTAGCGGACGATCTGCCGGCGATATTGAGCCGGCACCTTGTAGATCGGAATAGCCGGCACGCTGTAGCCGGCATCGTTGCGGGCGCTGTAGTCAGCGGCCGAAAAAATCTCGAAGGAGCCGATCGAACTGCAGCCCGTCAGCGCGGTGGAAAGGGCCAGTCCAGCCAGCACGGCGAGGGTCTTGAGCTGCATGAAGAGATCGTTGCTCCCCTGGTGACGATCCCGGCCTGATTCGGCCGCGTGTTCGACGACTTCTACTAGGAAGCTTTGTGCATGGCTGCCAAGCGCCGTGTGGCCCGGATGCCGCAGCAACGCTCAGGTCTGCGGCTTGATATGGCATTTTCGCAACAATACTTCACGGTTCCGTGAGTTTTTGGGGCGTTGTTGTCCGGTCTGCACGTGTACGGCGCCCCGACCTCCACGCTTTCAGTCAAGCCCCTTGCGACGTCGTTCCGGTTTTGTACTATGGGCCATGCCGATCATCTCGCCCTTGCCGCAGAATCCGCTGATCGACGGCCGCCAGTCCGAGCGCGCTATGCGTGTGCGGCGCGGCGTGCAGCGCTTGCTGACAGAGATGGGCGCGCATGTCCTGCCGGAGATTTCGTTGGCCACCGGCCGCCGCGCCGACCTCGTCGCGTTGACCCGGCAAGGCGACATCTGGATCATCGAGATAAAATCCTCGGTCGAGGATTTTCGGGTCGACCGCAAATGGCCGGAATACCGCCTGCACTCCGACCGCTTCTTCTTCGCCACGCACCCGGACGTGCCCGCCGCAATCTTCCCGGAAGATTGCGGCTTCATCCTCTCCGACGGCTATGGCGCGGAGATTCTTCGCGAGGCGCCTGAACATCGGCTGGCGGCGGCCACCCGAAAAGCGCTGATGCTGCGTTTCGCCCGCGCCGGCGCCGCCCGTCTGCTCGCCGCCGAACTTGCCGGCGTCGCCGTGCCGGCGCTGGAGGGCGAGAGCGAGTAGGGAATTGCCGGGGAAGCCAATTGCAGATCTCGCCGCCACGAAGTGCGAGGGTCACGACCGGCTTCGATAGGGGTCGGGCAGGGCAGTTCGAAAACTGGCACCTTGCAGCGGATATGACAAAGGAAGGTCCTTCGAAGAACTGACTCTCCGCCCCTTGGTCATGCTTGGTGCGACAAGAACCGCCTGCCTTGCCGTTAAAGGTCTGATTGCGCTTGGCTTTACAGGCATGACATGCATTCCGGCGCGCTTGGCGCCCAAATTGGGAAGGCCCGGAGGCAGTTAGCCACTTTCCTGAAATGTCGAGCTTTTCCAAGCTGTTGTAAGGACGAGCACAATGCTTAAAGGATTATTTTCCTAGGACTATTTACATTTCTTCCATCCGGAGCGATAATCTTCGCGGCCTGTGCTGGAAAGGAGGGGCGGCGGTGGAGGACTGGAATGCGGCGATCGAGCGGAATCTGGTGGCGCTGAAGCGCGTGCTGGCGCCGCTCTTCGCGATGCTGGCGGCGGAAAGACCCTGCCCCGCCATCTCCATCGCTTCGTGCTCGGCTTGCTGCTACCGGCCGAGGCCGCCGCCCGGCGGCTGGTCATCGCGGCGGCGCGCGGCATGGTGGTGGAAGTGCCGCCGCAGCGCGAGCCCGGGCCGGACTCCATCGGGCCTTGGCTGTGCTGCCCCGGCGTCGCCGTCACCCCGTCGCATGCCGATGGCGAGCGCGCCGAAGGGGAGCGGCAAGCCGCACCACTCGGGGCCGCCCGTCCGCGCGTGCTTTCCCTGTCGCTGTTCGATCCGCTCGAACGTCCGTTCCGCGTCCCACACCGCGACGCATCCGCCGATGCGGCCCAGCGCTTCCCGTCGCTCGATTTCGAGGCACGTCTCCCGCCGCCGCCGTCGCCGGACGATCCGCTCAGCACGGCACGGCTGATGCTGCGGCTGGATGCGCTTGGCCGGGCGCTGGACGACCTGCCGGCCCAGGCAAGACGGTTTGCCCGCTGGAAAGCGCGACGCGACGAGGCGCTGGCACGGGAACAGCAAGGGGGCGCAGTCGCGCGAGGCGAGCCAGGCGGTGCGGCGGCCGCTCAGGACAAAACCCGCGATGCCGCGGGCGCACAAGACAACCAGGGCCATGCCGGCGCGACACGGTCCCGCCGAATATTGCCACTCAAAACCGGCCGGCCGCCGGGCTGGCGGCGAAAGACCGCCGACGAAGTGCACGCGGTGTTGAACGCCGTGCACCAGCTTGCCCTTTCGGCGCCGGAGGCGCCGGACACGTCCTAGACGGCTGCCCGGACGCCAAAAAGCCAGGAATCGATGGCCGGCGCGGATTTTTTCGCGGTCAGGCGGTGAAAAGTGCTGTCAAAATATACCGTTGCCCATCCGTTGGCGAAGCCGGCCTGTTAGCGCTCCTCTTCCTCAAGCTCCTCCCCCGCCCCCGGCGCCATCATCAGAACCGCCGTTCCCAGCAGCGCCGCCACCAGCGAGCCGGCCAATATGCCGAGCTTCACCGCCTTCTGCAGGTCCGGATCCTCGGCGAAGGCGAGCAGGCCGATGAACAGGCTCATGGTGAAGCCGATGCCGCAGAGTAGCGCCACGCCTGTCAGGTGCGTCCAGTTCGCGTTTCGGGGCAGGTCGGCGAGGCCGAGTTTTATGGCCAGCGCCGAGGTGCCGAGCACACCGACGAGTTTGCCGAGTACAAGGCCGGCGGCGACGCCAAGCGTCAGCGGTTCGACCAGGGACGACAGGCTCATGCCGGCGAAGGAAACGCCGGCATTGGCGAAGCCGAACAAGGGGATGATGACGAACGGCACGATCCCGTGCAGCGAATGCTCCATCCTATGCAGCGGCGAATGCTCGAGGTCGTGCGCGATGCCGGGCGACACGCGCAGCGGCACGGTCAGCGCCAGTGCGACGCCCGCCAGCGTGGCATGCACGCCGGATTTCAGCACCAGCAGCCACAGCACCAGCCCGAGTACTGCGTAAGGCACCAGGTTGAGCACGCCCATGCGGTTCATCGCGATCAACACGGCGAGAACGGCCGCAGCGCCCGCCAGATAGGGCATCGACAGGCCGCTCGTATAGAAGATGGCGATGATGATCACCGCGCCGAGGTCGTCGATGATGGCAAGCGCGGTGAGGAACACTTTCAGCGAGGCCGGCACGCGGCTGCCGAGCAGCGACAGCACGCCGAGCGCGAAGGCGATGTCGGTGGCAGTGGGGATAGCCCAGCCGCGCAGCGCCTCCGGATTCTGCAGGTTGAGCGCGACATAGATCAGCGCCGGCACGGCCATGCCGCCGGCCGCGGCAATGCCCGGCAGCACGCGGCGCGGCCAGGTCGAAAGCTGCCCGTCGAGCATCTCGCGCTTGATCTCGAGCCCGACCAGCAGAAAAAACACCGCCATCAGCCCGTCATTGATCCAATGCTCAACATTGAGCGGGCCGATATAGGTTTTCAGCGCAGCGAAATAGGCGCCCGAAAGCGGCGAGTTGGCGACGATCAACGCCAGCAACGCGGCGCCCATCAAGACGATGCCGCCCGACGCCTCGCTGTCGAGGAATTCGCGGAAGATCGAGACGGAGCGATCGCTGGATTTGGTCACGTCACTATCCTTCGGTCGCTGGGGTTTCCAACCTCAATGCCGTCTATCGACGATAATAGGTATCAGTAAGTTCTTGCAGGCGAGCTACAGCGCGGGGCGGGATGGCTCCTAGAGCTCAGGGCTGTTCGTGAGGCGTGGCGGTTCCGCCGGTCCCGGACCGGCGCGGTAACGCCCGGATTTCTTCACCCGACAAGTTTTCCGCCATGCGCAGGTCGTAGGCGGACTGGAGATTCAGCCAGAATTGCGGGCTCGTGCCGAACCAGTGGCCAAGACGCAAGGCCGTGTCGCCAGTTATGGATCGCCGGCCCTTCACCATCTGGGTGATGCGGTTCGCCGGAACAGCTATGTGCCGCGCCAGCTCGGTCGCGGTAATGCCGAGTTCGGCCAACTCGTCAGCCAGGATTTCGCCGGGGTGGATTGCGGGACGAGACATTAGATGCCCCTACCGCGGCGCGCGCTTGGCCAGAATGCGCTGCAGCGTGCGGCGGTGCATGTTGAGCCGGCGCGCCGTTTCGGAAACGTTGCGGTCGCACATTTCGTAGACGCGCTGGATATGTTCCCAGCGGACACGGTCGGCCGACATCGGGTTTTCCGGCGGCGCGGCGCGCTGGCCGCCGGTGCGCGTCAGCGCGGCGTAGATGTCGTCGGCGTCGGCTGGCTTCGACAGATAGTCGATGGCCCCGAGTTTCACCGCCGTGACCGCCGTGGCGATGTTGCCGTAGCCGGTGAGGATCACCGTGCGCGTGTCGGCGCGGTTTTCGCGGATGGCGGCGACCACGTCCAGCCCGTTGCCGTCGCCGAGCCGCATATCGACAACCGCATAGGCCGGCGCGCCGGCCTTGGCCTTGGCCACTGCCTCCTCCACGCTTTCGGCCGTGTCCACCGCGAAGCCGCGTGCCTCCATGGCGCGCGCCAGACGCGTCAGGAACGGCTTGTCGTCATCCACCAGCAGCAGCGAGGCGTCGGGTCCTATGGCCTTGTCTTGCAGCGTTTCCTCGGCGATCATCGGCGTCCATCCGTTTCTTATTGGCTATGGAAGATATAGCTTTCTTAGGCGCTTAATACCACCTCATGCCGTCTCGTACATGTCGTTCGCGGCGCTTCGCCGGCTGAGGAATTGCTCGCGGCTCCATGCCACCTGCACCACCGCGCCCTGGCCGCGCTGGTTGGCGTTGAAGAACGACAGCGTGGCGCCCGAGCGTTCCAGCAAAGTCTTGGCGATGAACAGGCCGAGCCCCAGCCCGCCGCCAGGCTCGGCGCCCTGCCTTGTCGACATATAGGGCTCGCCGATGCGGTCAAGGATTTCCGGCGGAAAGCCCGGCCCGTCGTCGACGACGTCTATGATCACCGCGGTGTCGTCCCAGCGCCAGCGCACCGTGACCACGCCCGCCGCGAAGTCGACCGCGTTCTCGACCAGGTTGCCCAGCCCGTAGATGACGCCGGGATTGCGGTGGCCGACCGGCTCCTCGCCGACACGCTCACCCGGCTCCAGGCGGATGGCGATGCCGAAATCGCGGTGTGGCGCGATCACCTCCTCGATCAGCGAGGTCAGCGGCAGGCGCGCCAGATGTTCGTCGCTTTCGGTCGACAGGCTGGTCAGGCGCTTCAGGATTTCGCGGCAGCGCTCGCTCTGCGAACGCAGCAGGGTGACGTCCTCGCGGAACTTCGGGTCGTTGCCCAGCGCCCGCTCCATCTCCTTGGCGACGACGGTGATGGTGGCGAGCGGCGTGCCGAGTTCGTGCGCCGCCGCCGCCGCCAACCCGTCGAGCGCCGAGAGATGCTGTTCGCGCTGCAACACCAGTTCGGTGGCGGCAAGCGCATTGGCGAGCAGCCGCGCCTCTTCGGCGACCCGCCAGGCATAGACGGCGGTGAAGGTGATAGACGAGAACACCGCCATCCACATGCCGGCGACATAGACGAACGGGATGGTCAGTTCCGCGCCTTCGATCCACGGCAGCGGGAAATGGTAGAACACCAACGCGCTCACCATTGCCATCACCAGCCCGCCCAGCACGGCCGTCATCTTCAGCGGCAGCGTCGTCGCAGAGATGACCACCGGCACCGTGAGCAGCAGCGAGAAAGGATTGGTGAGACCGCCGGTGAGAAAGAGCAGGCCGGCGAGCTGCAGGGAATCGAACAGCAGCGTCGCCAGCGCCGAACGTGGCGCCAGCCGATGGGCGGAGGGATAGCGGAAGGTGAGATAAAGGTTCAGCCAGGCCGAGCAGGCAATCAGCGCGAAGCACAGGCTGACCGGTAGCGGAAAATCCAGCCAGTAGGCGACGACGACGACGGTGACGCTCTGGCCGACCACCGCCAGCCAGCGCAGGCGGATCAGCGTGTTCAGCCGAAGCCGGTGAGCCTGTTCGAAATCGGGCGTGGCGAGTGACTTGATCATGCCGGTTTATGACGCCCGCCGGTCGCCGCGCCAAGCGCTATCTTGCGCGCTGTTGCGCCGGATCGCTCGCATAACGGCGCTGAATCTCAAAGCCGCGAGACGCGCGTTGCCTTCCTGGCGCGAGCCACGAATTGCTTGATGAGGGGGAGGAAGAAAGCCTTGCTGAAATGGCCCAGGGGTGGCGAGGGGTCGATATAGAACGACCGTCCGACTGCATCTTCATTGTATTCGTCGAGAATGAGCCAGCAGCGCGTCAACGCATCGAGCCCAGCGCGGTGCTTTTCCGTCTCGGGCACCTCAACCGCAAACCGCGTCTCCAGCGGACGCTTCGTGGTGATCGGAAACAACAGGAGGACATCGCCTGATTGTCTGGGGATGCGCACGCCGACTGCGGCCGGACGCGGCTTGCGCCCCTCGGTCTCGCCTCTTCCTGCTTCATGTGACCAAAGGAACTGATATCGGATGACGGCACCCGTCCTGAGGTCATCCCGGGTCACCGATTGCCGTCCTCGGCCTCATAGTCCGCAATCGCCATCTCGATCTCGGCCAGCAGCGAGTCGGAAATCGTCTCGATCGTGCCACTCCGGCGCGTGTCGGCTCGCGCCAGCAAATCACGATAATCTTCCACACTGAGCAGCACGAGTCGCGGCTTGTTGCGCTGTGTGATCGTCACCGGCGCGCGCAACGCCTGCGCGATGATGTCTCCCGACTTTCTGCTGAGGTCGCTGGTCGAAAAGCTGGACATGTCGGAATCCTGAATTTGCTGCAAAATACAGCAATGCTGAGTCTCTCGCAAGCCGGATATTCCGATGCAACTCCATCACGTCCCGCGCGGTTTTGCCCGGCTGGTGGCTGCGGCATTCGCCGGGTCCTCCGGCCAGACGTGTTTCGGATAGCGGCCGCGCATGTCGGCGCGAACGTCCGCCCAGGAGCCCTTCCAGAAGGCGGGCAGGTCGCGCGTCGTCTGGATCGGCCGGTGCGCCGGCGACAAGAGCTCCAGCGTCAGCGGCACTTTCCCGTCGCCGACCGCCGGGTGTTTGGTCAACCCGAACAGTTCCTGTACGCGGATCGAAAGTACTGGCGTGTCGCCGTCGTAGCGGATCGGCACGCTGCTGCCGGACGGCGCTAGATAATGCGTTGGGGCTGCCTGGTCGAGCCGGCGACGGAGATCGTGCGGCAGCAGCGAAAGCAAGCCCTGCGTCGCCGCGCTAGGGTCGATACGGGCGAACGACGCCTCGCCGCTGAGGAAGGGCAGAAGCCAGTCCTCCAGCGTCCCAGTCAGCGCCGCGTCGGAGACATCCGGCCATGGTGCGCCGACATTGGTGTGCAGCCATTCCAGGCGGGCACGCAACGTTTCGGCCTCCTTGCTCCACGGCAGCAGCGACAGCCCATGCTCGCGCAGTGCGTCGAGGATCGCGCTGTCGGCCTCCGTGCCTTTCGGCGGCGGCAGGAGTTGTTCGGACAGCACCACAGCGCCGAGCCGCACGCTTTCGCGCGTCCGCACGGCCCGCCGCTCCACGTCGAATTCGGTGCTTCGCCGGCGCTCGAGACGGTCGCCGAGC
This sequence comes from Mesorhizobium sp. IMUNJ 23232, assembly GCF_044326205.1. Classification (NCBI taxonomy): domain Bacteria; kingdom Pseudomonadati; phylum Pseudomonadota; class Alphaproteobacteria; order Hyphomicrobiales; family Phyllobacteriaceae; genus Mesorhizobium; species Mesorhizobium sp. IMUNJ 23232. Next base: position 944 of record NZ_JBIRCY010000017.1, on the reverse strand, counting down.
ATCGCGCGGATGTCGGCCTCGCTTACGGCGGCAGCAGATGTGATCCGCGCGTTCTGCGCCTTGCCTTGCAGGTCGGCGACGACGAGATATTGCTCCCCCGCCAGCGGATCGGCGGCGTCCAACATAGCGCCGCTGCCATTCGCCAACACGAAGCGCCCTCGCTCGCCGCGCGCCTTCGCCACCCGGTCCGGCCAGGCGAGGAGGAGGAAGGTGCCGGCGCTTTCCTCCCCCCTTGAGGGGGAGGTGCCCGGGAAGCGGGCGGAGGGGGTCGGTTCAGGTAGCGCGCGCCCTTCACCCTCCCCCTTGAGGGGAGAGTCGGCGAGCGATCGGAGCGAAGCGGAGATCGCGAGACGGGGTGGGGTCGCTTCAGGATGGAGCACTTCATGGCCGACCCCACCCCGCGTCGCAATCCCACTCGTTCCGAGCGGGTTGCTCCGCGACCCTCCCCGCAAGGGGGAGGGTAACGCTCGCGCCAGCCTCTCCGCCAACTGCCTCGCCGCCACCGCCCTTGGCGACTTCTCGCCGCGAAACCGCGAAACTCGCCTTTCCAGGTCTACACTATCGCCGCCTAGCCCGCGTTCGGTGATCAGCACGGCGAGTTCCGCCGCCTCCCGCCCGGCGCCGCTGCGCGTCGCCTCCGCCACCATATGCGCCAGCCGCACCGGCAGCGCGAGCTTTCGCATTGCGGCACCCGCTTCGGTCAGCCGGCCGCTTTCGTCGAGCGCTTCGAGCGCGGTCAGCAGCGTTCGCGCCTCGGCAAGCGCCGGCGCCGGCGGCGGATCGAGGAAGGACAGCGCGCGCGGGTCGGCGATGCCGAAGGCCGCGCAGTCGAGCAGCAGCGACGACAGGTCGGCTTCCAGGATCTCCGGCGTGTTGTAAGCCGCCAGCGACGCGGCCTGCTCGGCCCGCCACAGGCGGATCGCTGTCTCTTATACACATCTCCG
>NZ_JBIRCY010000171.1:0-508 GCF_044326205.1 Mesorhizobium sp. IMUNJ 23232 | reverse complement strand
TGCCGAATGTCGTAGCGATCGTGGAGCTTGATCCAACCCGCACGATCTTCACCAGATTCATTCCTCCCCAATCTCTAGACGATGTCGCGGGCGCGTGGCGGCGGTATTATCGCAAATGGGAAACCATGACGCGCGATCGGCTCGACACACAACTGATTGATCTCGTTCCTGACCTGGCCCGTTTCGTTCCGCCGGCAGTGATTGAGGACAAGCTCGTGATGTCGGCTTGGCACGGATCGTTGCATAAACGCCTGCAGTCGGCCGGCGTCGATACGCTCATCGTATCGGGAGCCGAGACGGAGGTCTGTGTCCTTGCTTCCGTGATGGGGGCCATAGACTTGGGGTATCGCGTGATCATTGTTGCAGACGCGATCTGCTCCGGAGCGGACTCCACGCACGACGCCATGCTGGCCATCTACGAGAGCCGCTTCGGCATGCAAGTGGAGACGGTCACCACTGCCAATCTCGTGGCGGCGCGCATCGATGGAATGCTTTGAGGACGAGTGAG
>NZ_JBIRCY010000170.1:0-556 GCF_044326205.1 Mesorhizobium sp. IMUNJ 23232 | reverse complement strand
GCCCCGCAGCGCCCCGTGCGCCGGCGCAGGCAGCCCCGCGTGCCCCCTCGCCGGCCGCGGCAACGCTCAGCACGCTGTCCGTCGACATCGCCCGTGCGATCGACCACGACGCCTCTATCGAGCTGTGGCGGCGCTATCGGCGCGGCGAACACGACGTGTTCACGCGCCGCCTCTACACGCTGAAGGGCCAGCAGACCTTCGACGACATCCGCCGCAAGTACCAGAACGACGGCGAGTTCCGTGTCGCCGTCGACCGTTACTGCGAGGATTTCGAGAAGCTGTTGAAGGACGTCGCCCGCAACGACCGCGACAACCGGATGACCGAGACCTACCTCACCTCCGACACCGGCAAGGTCTATACGATGCTTGCCCATGCGGCGGGCCGGCTGCGCTAGGTGTCATTTCCAAGGACGTTGTCCTTGATCAATCTAGCGTCCGTTGACAAAGGTTGACTGGAGAATCCGGTTTTGATTCAAGGCTTCTTTTTGGAGGCAGCCTTGGGCGAACGTGTTGGTCTGACGGACGAGGAATGGGAACTGATCGGGCCTTTGCTGCC
>NZ_JBIRCY010000169.1:0-602 GCF_044326205.1 Mesorhizobium sp. IMUNJ 23232 | reverse complement strand
CCGACGCGGAAAGCTCAAGGGGCGCATCGCAAAAGTGGGAACACAACGTATCTGGCTCGTCAGCCTATCCCACGCCTCAACAGGAATCCGGACAGGAGAGTCATCATGAAAACACGATCGAGATGGCCTTCGCCAAGCTCAAGGCACTCCTGCGCGCCAAGGCCGAGCGAACGATCAACGCACTATGGGATGCCGTCGGCTCCATCATCGACCTCTTCACGTCAACAGAATGCGAGAACTACTTCAAGGCAGCCGGGTATGAGCCGGATTAAACCGGACGCGCTCTAGGTGCTGAAGAATCTCGTCGCGAAGCTGCTGCGCATTCGGCACACAATCCTGTCGGATCGTCGGTGCAGATTGCCCGGCACCGCTCAAACGGCTGCAGGACAGAACCTACGATCCCAACAGAGGGTACGCCGACAACGTCAGCTACCACCACATTCTGTGGAAATCTTACTGGACGACCGCGTCTCGCCGTTGCGCCGATTTCAAGATCGGTCGATGGCTGGGCTGCTTTGTGGCGACGGTTCGATAGGCCGTATTGTCCGTGAGACCTATGTGCGTCCAGCGTTAGCTTGGCCGACCGGTCCACCGCAAGATTT
>NZ_JBIRCY010000168.1:0-681 GCF_044326205.1 Mesorhizobium sp. IMUNJ 23232 | reverse complement strand
CGTCTCGGAATAGCCTCGACATTTCCGTGACTTAGCAGGGTTCAGCATGTAATGTAGGCCCAAGAGACGTAGCTTTTGACGCGATTTCGGGACGTTTCGCGCCCCCGTCTCTTTTGCGCCTCCGCGCGTCCCCTTTTTTGCAGGAATGATGGTCGTTGCATCTTTGTGGATGCAGCGCTGACGGGGTTTGCGTCAGAAGCCGAGCTGAGTCCGCTGCTCGTTCCAGCCAAACGACAGGTCCTCGAAGCGAGACAGCATTCGTGCAGTGAGGTGCGGTGGCTGCCGGCCGGAGAAGATGTCGTCGACGATCGACGGAGCGAGGAAGGCCAGGCGCAGCACCCTGCGAGCATCGGATCTGTCCATGCCGAACGAATTGGCGAGCTCGCCGATGCTCTGTGCCGATCCATCGGTGAGTCTTTTTAACAAGCGATTCGCAGTGACGATGAGATAGATCAGCTTCTGATCCGGCTCTCGGCTATTGGAGCCTGGCAGCACGATCCGTGCCTCATTGCCGCGTCGCCGGACAGTGATGGGGATAGCCTCAGATGTTTGCTCGGTCGAGTTGCTTCGCAAAGCATCGGGTACCGCATTGTCTCCGGGCAATAATGTATCGATCATCGCCGCGGCATCGATCTGGAAGATAATGGCCTCCGATGTCAGGGTGATCTTCGGGAACACTCG
>NZ_JBIRCY010000167.1:0-728 GCF_044326205.1 Mesorhizobium sp. IMUNJ 23232 | reverse complement strand
CAAGGGTTTCGCAAAGCTGAGGAGCGATGAAGTCGGGGAGATGAGCGGTCGTGACGCTACTCCGTTTCTTCTTTCCCCGCGCCTCTGCCTTGCGCTCTTCGGCGGCAAGGCCGGTGCGGCTGTCCCAGACAGCATCTGCCTCCACGTTGCCGCCCTGCAGCATGAAAGGCTTCGGCTTGCGACCCTTGCCGCCGGCAATTGCCTCCATGGTGCGGCCCGAGGCGACGGAAGTGTCATTCTTCTCAAGGACCGCAGCGCCGTTTTTCTCTACCGCGAATTCATCGCGATGCTTGATCAGCAGCCAGTTTGTGCGCTTGCTCCGTTCCCGGTCGTGGGCCATCCGGACCAGAACGAAGCTTCCGTGCAGACGCTCGCCCTCAAGCGTGAACTTAAAATCGCCCTCCGCAAGAGCCTGCTCAGGGCTCTTCTTGCCCTCCGGCTCCCAATAGCCTCGGTCCCAAAGCATAACCGTCCCGCCACCATACTGGCCTTTCGGAATCGTCCCTTCGAAGTCGCCATAGTCGAGCGGATGATCTTCCACCTCGACCGCGAGCCGCTTGTCATGCGAATCGAGGGAAGGGCCGCGGGTCACAGCCCAGGATTTGAAGACGCCATCAAGTTCGAGCCGAAGATCGTAGTGCAGCCGCGTTGCGTCATGTTTCTGGATGACGAAGCGACGGCGGTTCGATGGCTTGACCGACTTCTGGCCGCTCGGCTCCTGCGTCTGC
>NZ_JBIRCY010000166.1:0-751 GCF_044326205.1 Mesorhizobium sp. IMUNJ 23232 | reverse complement strand
TCGACTGCGCGGTGTTGTTCTGGCATTGTCATGAACGTCCATCCGAGGCTCCTGGCTGGCGGTCGCGTGTGTGGTAACCGCAACCTCGCATCCAAGCCTCGGACGGACAACCTCCATAGCAATGACATCTAGGCCATATCCTCTATACGGTTCTGCGTGGTGACAGCGTGCGCGAGATCGCGGCGTCAGCAGTGCTGACAATCGCTATCATTCTATGCGTCATCCTGGTTATCGAGCAGGCGCATAAGAGGTTTGGCGCGAAGCAGCCCGACCCTTCAGGTGGTTGATGATAAAACACTACGGCATTGGATCGGCTTTACTCGTTGCGCTCAGCTTGTCGAGTTCGGCCAGCGCCGACCAGGCTACGGCAACGCCCAAACCTCCCCTTGCAGCAGCGTCAGCCCCTGCAACAAGTTCATCGATAGAGCAGCACTGCATCATGGTTGCGGCGAAGGCGGAAACTGATGCTCGTGCGAAAAATTCGGATGACCCTGTCGGCGCGGCCTACACTGCGCTGAACAATTGCCGAGTAGAAAAACGCAAAAATATGCAGACGGTCAATCCGAAGTCCGTAAACTAGGCCTCGTGGACAAAGGGTAACCAAAGCTTGACTGCTGCGATGGTGACGAAGCCGAGGTAAGACTCCTTTGTCTTGTCGTATCTGGTGGCGACGCGGCGCCAGTTCTTGAGCTTGTTGAACAGCCGCTCGATCAGGTTTCGCCACTTGTATTTCTCGGCATCGTGTGGCGCG